>CADCPP010000188.1 GCA_902803355.1 uncultured Lachnospiraceae bacterium
CCATGGTCTGGCCGATGACCACCCCGAAGGAGCCGCCGGCAACAAAGAGCGCGGAGGGAAAGATCCTGCCTTCGGAATCCGCCACTGTTGCGATGGCTCCGCACTCATGCAGGATTGCATTGCCTAGGCCGAGGATCAGATATCCGGCAAAGCGGATCCAGCCCGCGCAGCCAAGAATAATGAGCGCGCTGAGCGCCATCAGCGCATTGCCGATGGTCTCGAAGGGGATCTTTTTATGGCGGATCATATAATCCCCAATCGCCCCCTGCGGCAGAAAGGCAACAAAATCATAGGCCAGCGCGATGCCGCCTGCCATCACGGTCGGAAAATGGACCCTCAGCAGATAGAAACAGACGATCTCCACACAGGCATGGACGCAAAAATATTTGGTTCCGGTCAGATTTCCTTTACGCATCTTCGCCCGCTTCTTCCTGCGGCGCTCCCTCGGCATCCTTCGGTTCCTCGTTTTCCTCCTGCGCAGTTTCCGCAGGCTGTTCTTCGTCAGATGCCTCGGAAACGGCAGGCTGCTGCGTGCCGCTTTCTTCAGGCGATGCGGCCGCCCCGCTGTTTTTCTTTGTGGTCTCGCGCCGGATCGCTTTGACGCCCAGATAGATCAGAAATGCAGCGATACCGATAAAAGCCACAAGCAGGATAGGGTTCGACAGCAGGGCCAGAAAGAAACCGAAAGGTCCGAAACTGACGTCCGCAAGCAAAAACTTCACCATGATTTTTCCCCCCTCATGTTATGATAACAGATCTAAGACTGCAGATTTCTCAGCAATACGGTCAATACGATCCCGGCCGCGCACGAAGCAAGATTCGCAAGATAGGCAAACACAATGATCCGCTTTGTTCCCGCCGCAGAGGCCTTCCTGTAAACAAAGGCTTCGGAAAGAGGGATCAGCAGCAGTTCCGCAAGCAGAAACCAGACCGCTGCCAGCGTATCTGCCGATGCTTTGCCTTCTCCGCTGTATTTCAGCAGATACAGCAGCGTCAGGCTCAGATTCAGCAGCACGTTCGTCACGATATTGACGCCGCTGATCAGCCGTCTGTTCTTAGTCACCTTGCCCCGGATCAGGACCGGCGTCTCGATCGCGATCGTAAGCCCGACCGTCAGCAGGTAAAAACAGACCACGGCAATGATCGATGGCACCGTATTGCCGCTCAGCATATCCCCCACGCCGCCGTCCTTTCCTCTTGATGCAAAAGGGCAGCTGTCCCCTTTAAGAAGCAGCTGCCCTTCTGTCTTTGACGTATGTTGATCAGTCGTCCAGTTTGATGTTCTTCAGCAGGTCGCCGACACTGGTAGAAGCCTTGCCGGTCTCCTTGTAGTTGAAGACCTCTTCGCGTTCGCGGCGGTCACGGCGCGGACGGTCCTCGCGGCCTTCGCCTTCACGGTGTTCGCGCGGCGCGCGTTCGCGGCGGGCAGGAGCTTCTTCAAGCGCCTTCTTGCTCAGGCTGATCTTGCCGTCTTTCACACCGATGATCTTCACGGTGATGCGGTCGCCCTTGTTCAGAACGTCCGAAGGCTTCTCCACGCGCTTGTACGCGATCTGGGAAACATGCAGCAGACCGGATGCGCCGTTGTCCAGCTTGATGAATGCGCCGTAGTCCATCAGGGAGTCCACGGTGCCTTCCATCACAGCGCCTTCCACGCACTCCGCAAGGATGGCAGCTCTCGCCGCTTTGGCTTCCGCACTCTTCTTGCGCAGCACATCACGCACGGACAGGACCAGCTTCTTGCCGGCTTCCTCGGCCGTGATGACCATGGCTTCGACTTCTTTGCCCTTATATTCTTCCAGATTCTCCACATAGCCGTTGGCCAGTTTTGAGGCCGGAATGAAACCGCGCACACCGTCCACAAAGGTGACCACGCCGCCCTTGACCGCGCTGTCGATGGTGACCTTGATGGCTTCCTTGTTGTTCAGAAGCTCTTCAAAGCGGGCCCAGACAGGGTCGCTGGTGGGTTCACCCTTCTTCAGGGACGCTTCCAGCTCGGCGGCATAATCCGCCATGCTCTCTGTTGCCTCTTCGGCTTTTTCGGTGACGGCTTCCTTCACCTCTTCCGCCTTTTCGGCCACGGTTTCCGTTGCTTCAGTCACGACTTCTTCCGCCGAGGCTTCCGCAGCTGCTGCTTTTTCTTCGACCGCCTCGGCCGCAGATTCAATGACTTCAGTTACTTCGCTCATAGGATCCTCCATAATACATATCTCAAGGCACACTGTGCCTGATTATCTTCTAAACTATAACACTTTTTTTGCTTCTGCGCAATTGATTTTCACGGTTTTCCTCAGCTTTTCCAAGGAAAAACCGCGTCTTTTCTTTCTTTTCTTATTATCTGGATGCTTCCACCAGTTCACGGGTGTACGGATGCTGAGGATGATCAAAAATATCATCGATCGGCGCGTCTTCCACGATGACGCCTTTCTTCATCACGATCACGCGGTCGCAGAGCTGATAGACCACATTCATATCGTGGGAAATGAAGAGGTAGCTCAATCCGTATTTTTCCCGCATCTCATCCAGAAGCTGCAGGATCTGGGCCTGGATGGTCACGTCCAGCGCCGAGACCGGTTCGTCCGCGATCACGAGCCTGGGCCGTACGATCAGCGCCGCCGCAATGGAAACGCGCTGCCTCTGCCCGCCGGAAAGCTCCGAAGGCCTGCGGCTCATGTATTCCTCCGAAAGACCCACGTTTTCCAGCATCTCGATGATGCGGCGCCGGCGCTCAGGCGCATCAAATTTGCCGTAGACCTTTAAGGGCTCCTCCAGGATCCAGCCGACTGTGCGGGCGGGATTCAGAGAGGTATACGGGTCCTGAAAGATCAGCTGAGGACGCTTCGAATGATGGATGATCTCCCCCTCGTAGCGCGGCAGAAAGCCCAGGATGGCGCGGGCTACCGTGGTCTTGCCGGAACCGCTCTCTCCTACCAGGCCGAGCGCTTCTCCTTCGTACAGATCAAAGCTCACGTCGTGCAGCACGATCTGCACCTTTTCTCTGGCAAATGCGTTCCCCTGCGTGGTATAGGAGGCGCTCACATGTTTCACTTCAAGGATCTTGTTCATGCTACCTCCTCTGCTGCAGCCCTTCGGCCAGCAGCGAAAAGCCCAGGATCAGCAGGGCAATGGTCAGGCCCACAAAGACCGCGTACCAGGGCAGGCCGCGCAGGATATAATTCTGCGAATCCGACAGCATGCGGCCGAGCGATACCTCCGAGGCGGACACGCCCACACCCAGAAAGCTCATGCTGGCCTCCGCCAGCACCGCGTTGTTGAAGCCGATGGAGATGGCCGGCAGCAGGGTAGGCAGCGTATTCGGCAGGATATGCTTCAGCATGATGCGGAAGTCTCCCACGCCCTGCAGTCTTGCCAGGGAAATATAATTCAGCCGTTTGATGCGGACAAATTCCGCGCGCACGATACGCGCAAAGCTGGGGATGAAGACGCAGCCGAGCACCATAATCACGTTCAGTCTGCCCGGCCCGATGACCGCGATCGCGATAAGTGCCAGCAGCACGCTCGGGAAGGCGGTGATGGCATCGCAGATGCGCATCAGGACTTCATCGACCACACCGCCGAAATAGCCGGTCAGCGCACCGATAACGGTTCCGAGCACGGCGCCGATCAGCACCACGAAAAAGGCGATCTGCAGCGTCGCGCCGGCGCCTTCCAGAATGCGGGAGAGGATATCCCTCCCGAAGAAATCGGTCCCCAGAAGATGCCGCAGCGTAGGCCCCTGCGCCTTGACGGAGGCATCCATCGCGTTCGGATCATACGGGGTCCAGACCTGCCCGAGCAGCACGATGAACACCATCACCGTCGTCAGGATGAAGCCCGCCTTGAAAAACCAGTTATTATGCTTTGCAAACAGTTTCTTCACGGCAGCCTCCTAACTTCTCAGGCGGGGATCCAGCGCTTCACTGATTACCTCGCCGAAGAAATGGACCACCATGACCCAGACCGCAAGGATCATTACGATGGCTTCCACCACGGGGATATCCCGGTTATTGATGGACGCGATCAGCAGCCTTCCGATGCCGGGCAGGGAAAAGATCTGCTCGATCACGATGCAGCCCGCCAGCATTTCCGCCGCCGTCGTCGCCAGGAAAGCCACGATGGGCAGCAGGGCGTTCTTCAGGGCGTGTGCCCTGAGCGCCGAGCGACGGTTGTGTCCCCGGCTGAAAGCCGTGCGCACATAGTCCTTCTGCATCTCACCGAGGATCGAGGAGCGCAGCATCTTAGCCGCCATGGCCGTGCGCGGGATCGCCACGGAGAGCGCGGGGAACAGCATATATAAGAAAAAGCGTCCGGGCGATTCGTTAAAGGAAACGAAACTGCCGGGCGTAAACAGCCGAAGGAGGACACCGAAGATAACGGTAAGAAGGATCGCCACGAAAAAGGCCGGAATGGCCATGACGATCTGATTGGAAACGGTAAGCGCCCGGTCCGCAAAGGAGCCTTCCCGGCGCGCGCTGTAGACCCCTAAAGGGATCGACATCAGCAGGGTGAGGCCGAAGCCAAACAGCGTCAGAATGACCGTCAGCCCCAGTTTTTCCCCGATCATTTCATTCACGGAGATCCGGTAGATATAGGAGGTGCCCATATCCCCTTTCACAAAATGAAACAGCCAGTCAAAATAACGGACGGGGAGGGACCGGTTTAACCCCAGTTCCTCCCTCAGGGCCGCTTCCGCCTCCGGCGTGGCGTTGGTCCCCAGGATCATGCCCACGGGGTCCCCCACCATTTCGAAGGCGGCATAGGCCAGAAACGACAGGATCAGCAAAGTGATCAGCAGCGTCGCCAGTTTTTTGAGTACAAACTTCATGCTTTAGTAAGTTACCTTGCTCAGATCCATTAAATAGAGCGGATAGAAAACGTATCCCTTCAGTGTCGCGCGGACGGCGGCAAATTCCGCCAGATCCTGCAGATAGACGCTGGCCGCATCATCGGAAAGGCACTTGGCTGCGGCGCGGAAGAGCTCGGTGCGCTTCGCATCGTCCGTGATGGAATTGGCTTCCTTCATGTAAGCGTCGAAGCTCTCGCTCACATAGCCGCACATGTTCTTTCCGGAGGTGGATTCATAACGGCCGAGCAGGGCGTTCGCGGTAAGCGTGGAAGCATCAAAGCCGCAGACCGTTGCTTCAAACTTGCGTCCCTTATAGACATCGGTCAGCCAGGTGTTCCATTCCACTTCCTTGACAGTGGCGTTGATGCCGGCCGCTTTAAGCTGTTCGGCAAGCACCATGGCGGTGTTCACGTGCGGGCTGTAATTGCTCGGCGCGATGATGGTCATATCAAAACCGTTCGGGTAGCCTGCCTGCGTCAGCAGTTCTTTTGCCTTATCCGTGCTGTGCGGATAGGCATTCACCAGGCTCGCATCAAAATATTTGCTGAAGGAAGGATAGATCGCCGTGCCCAGCTTGGCGCCGTGACCGCCCGCTGTCAGCGTCAGCAAGGCATCCACATCGACGGCGTAGCAGAGCGCCTGGCGCACGCGGACATCATCAAACGGCTTGACGGCGTTGTTCAGATACAGCGCCTGGACCAGCTTCATGGTATCTTCCTGAATGTTGAAATCCTTGCCAAGGCCTTGGACCTGGGTAGAATCCAGATGCAGCACCAGATCCAGAGAGCCGGCATCCAGCGCGGTCACCAGCGCGGTCGCGTTCTCGAAGATCTTGAAGGTGACCTGGGAGAGCTTTGCTTTTTCTCCCCAGTAATCGTCAAAGCGCTTGATCACGACGGAATCCTGCACGGTACGGCTCACAAAGCTGAAGGGGCCGGTTCCCACAGGCTTCGTATCCTGATCGGTATAGCTGGCGGGAGAGATGTATACGGAGCTGACATAGGCCATGAAATCACTGTTCGGGGAAGCCAGCTTGATAATGACCTTGCCGCCTTCGGCAGTGATCGATTCCACGTTCTCCAGAACGCCCTTGATCGCGCTGTCTACGGAATCGGAGGCGCAGGTCTTGTAGGAGTAGACCACATCGTCAGGCGTCATCACGGCTCCGTTGTGGAACTTGACGTTCTCACGGATCGTGAAGGTATAGGTGAGACCGTCATCGGAGACCGTATAAGCGGTAGCCAGAGCAGGCTTGAAATCACCGGTGGAATCCACCTTGTACAGGCCCTCAAACACGTTGAACATGACCTCGCGGGTCCCGGCGGAGGACATCTGGTAGGGGCTCAGAGAGCTGCTTAAGTCCTGACCGATGCCGACATAGATCTCGTTCGCGTCCTTCCGGGCGTCCGCACCGCTCTTCTGCTTTCCGCAGGCGCAGGAAAAGATCATGAGCGCCGCGAGCAGCAGACAAATCAGTTTTTTCATTTCAAATTCTCCTTTAGAAGAATAAGTTTTGCGGGACTTGCCCCGCAACAAAAGTACTATACCATCTCTTCTGTGTTTTACAAGAAGAAAATGTCAATTTCTGAAAATTTTTCGCCGAAATCCGCAAAATCTTTTGTGATCTTTATCGCGCAAAGTCGCAGCCGATCTCCGGATCGAGCAGGGAGGCAAAGCGCTTTGCGTCCTCTTCGCTGCCCACGATATCGCCGTAATGCATGGGCACGGCAAATTTCGGGTGGATGGCGTTCACCACGGCAGCAGCTTCCTCCGCCGTCATCGTGTAGGTCCCTCCCACCGGCACCAGGGCGATGTCGCAGCTGATCTTCCGGATGTCTTCGTTGTCATCGGTATCGCCGGCGATCCAGTAGCGCAGGCCGCCCATCGTCACGATGTAGCCCAGCCAGCCGTTTTCCTTCGGATGGAATTTCTTGTTCACATTGTAGGACGGGACCGCGGAAACAACCACGCTATCGATCAGCGAGCGCTCTCCCGGCGCAAGGACCGTGATCTGCTCTTCGGGAATCCCCGCCTCAAGCGCAAGAGGCTTTACCGAAGCCGGGCAGACCAGGCGGCTGTCTTCCTTCCTCACCTTTGCAATATCCTCCGCGGAAAAGTGATCATAGTGATCGTGCGTGACCAGGATGATGTCCGCATCATGCGGCTCATCGCTCAGATGGAAGGGATCGGAATAGATGATCTTTTCGCCTTCCAGACGAATGGCACTGTGGGTCAGGATCTTGATATTCTTCAGATCGCTCATGACGGCCTCCTTATGACTTAAATCTCTCAGGTGTCTGTCCCGCGCGGGGATCGATTCGATCAGTTTCTGTGTATAGGGATGCTGCGGGTGGAGGAAGACCTTTTCCACGGTCCCCTTCTCCACGATCTTGCCCCGCTGCATGACGATGACCCGCTGGCTGAGCTTGCGGATGACCTGCATGTTGTGCGAGATGAACAGGATGGTGGTCCCGCTGGTCTTGTTGATCTTTTTCAGCAGCTTCAGGATCTGTGACTGGATAGTGACGTCCAGAGCCGTGGTGGGTTCATCCGCAAGCAGGAGCTTTGGTTTGTGGATGATGGCCGCGGCGATCATGCAGCGCTGGAGCATGCCGCCCGAAAGCTCGTGGGGATATTTTTCATAGACCGTTTCCGGATCGTCCAGCTCCGCCTGGGTCAGTGCCTCGATGGCCGCCTTCCTGCGCTCTTCCTTCGTCATCTCCGGATGATGGACCTTCAGACTCTCTTCCACCTGCTTTCCGATCTTCATGACCGGATCAAAGGAGCTCATCGGTTCCTGAAAGATCACGCCGATGTCTTCGCCCTGCATGGCCCGCATCTCCTCGCGCTCGCAGTGCAGGATCTCCTTGCCGTCCAGCCAGACCTCGCCTTCATAAGTGCAGTCGCGGCGCACCAGCAGGCCGCTGATGGCCATGGCCGTGACAGATTTGCCCGAGCCGCTCTCTCCGACGATGCCGAGGATCCCTCCGGTCTTGACCCGGAAGCTGATGCCGTCCACCGCGAAGCGGTCCGGTGCCGCGTTATTGAAATGGACCCGAAGGTTTTTTACTTCAAGCATCTCAGTCTCCTTCCGGCAGCGCGCCCATATACAGCTGCCCTCCGCTTTCCACGGCAAGGTACAGCTTCGCGCCCTCTGCCGTCTCTGCTTTTATGTAAGCCGACCAGCCGTTGTCGCAGCTGCCGCTCTCGCCAAGCTTCCCGCTTTCATAGATGGGGAAAGCCTCTCTGGCCGCAAAGCTTCCGTCCTTTTCGGTCACAAGATAAACGCGATAGTCCTCGCCCAGCAGGCTTTCATCGATCGTGCCGAAGAGGTGAAGATAGCCGCTGTAGTTTTCTTTAAAAAGGGTCAGCGCGCCGTCCGAAATGCCCGAGGGCGTGCCGGACAGCTCCGCCGCCGGCGCCTCCATGACCGGTGCCATCACCGAGAGGTTCCTCAGATTCCGCTCCCCCATCTCCAGCACCGCAAGGTCTGCCTTCCGGGAAGTGATATAGTCCGCGCGATAGGGCGTCGCGCGGGAAAAGAGCACGTCGCGGGTCGTCTCCGCAAAGTATTCCTGCATGGTGTTGCAGAAGGAATCCCGGTAGATGACCGCGCTGCCTTCCGCGTTTTCCTGATGGGTGGTCAGCTGGACCGCGTCCACCGCAGTCTCATGCGAGGTGCGGGTATAGGTAAAGGAATAATCAGGATACTGCTGCTGCGTCAGGCCGTCGTCCAGTCCCGGCAGCATGCCGGAAAGATCTGCCGGCCAGTCGCGCCTTTCCGTAAACGTCAGCCCGGCAAAGGTCTCATCCTTCCGCCCGGCCGCCTTAAGGATGCTGCGGTAGCCCGTCAGCGCCCCCTCATAGGTCCAGTGGGTATCTGTCGTCTGATAAAGCACCTTGCCCTCTGCGGCAAGAGCGCTTTTGACATCTGCGATCTGCACGCCCTCCGCTTTAAGCGCCGCCATGATCTTCTCATAATTGCCCTCCTGGGCACGCGGGGCAAAGCGGTCAGGCATATGCTCTCCGTACAGGCTGTTTTTATTCGGGATAACGGCAAGAACGAAGTCCGCTCCCTGCCCTTTGGCAAAGTCCTGCAGCATTTTCAGGCTGTGCGCCGCGCAGGATACGGCGCGGTCCGTCATCGTGGGAAGGTTGAGATAATCATTGACCGTGCCTTCATAGTACAGCCAGCCGTCTTTTCCCAGGATCACGTCATCCTCGGCGGACTCGCCGAACAGGCCGGCCATCAGGCGCGTATTGCTCTCGACCATCAGGCTCCGGAAGCCGATATGATCCCGCACGTAGTCGTCCAGCTCGCCGGCAAAATTGCTGTTCAGCTTTCCGTCTGTCACGACCTGCGGCAGCGCGGCCAGCTCGCGTTTTTCGCTGCTGCTTTCCTCCGCAAAGAAGGGCATGCTGAGCATGGGCAGCGCCAGCAGTCCGAAGACCAGGATCAGAAAGATCAGGTTTAATTTTTTCATCGTCCGGACCCTCCTAGAACCTGTAGTAAATGAACGGATTGTAGCTGTCCGAGGCAAGCTGCAGCAGGCAGAGCAGGATCAGCGCCAGCGTTCCGAGCATGAGCAGGCCGTCCGTCAGCACGATGCTGCCCCTCTTCCGGGCGCTCTCCCGCCATTTCCGCACGCCGTTCCGCAGGATAGGCGTGGCCAGAAACGCCGCAAGGATCAGCAGAAGGATGCGGTACGGGGTCACGGTCTCCGCCATGATCAGAGCCGCATCATTTCCTGTCGTGCCGATGCCCACCATGGCCTTCCATACGCCCCATGCCTGCGCGAAAGTATCCGCGCGGAACAAAACGAGGCCCACCCAGATGGTCAGATCAGTATAGAGCGTTGCCAGAACGCGCGGCCATTTTTCGGAATTGATGATATGCTCCCGCTCCAGAATGATGAACAGCGCCTGATACAGGCCCCAGACCGGGAAGGTCCAGCCCGCGCCGTGCCAGATGCCGGTCGCCAGAAAGACGATCAGCAGGTTCAGCACCGTGCGTCCTTCGCCGCGGCGGCTGCCGCCGAGCGGGAAATAGAGATATTCCCGGAACCAGGTGGAAAGGGAAATATGGTTGCGTTTCCAGTATTCGCGCACGCTCCGCGAAATATACGGATAGTTGAAGTTCTCCGGGAACTGAAAGCCGAACATCTTGCCGAGGCCGATGGCCATATCGGAATAGGCGGAAAAGTCAAAGACCAGCTGGAAGGCATAAGCCGCGATCATAAACCAGGCCGGTCCGATCCCCAGCGTGCCCGGGTCCAGCGCATAGAGCTTATCGACCGCGACCGCGAGGCCGTTCGCGATAATGACCTTTTTCCCAAGGCCGGCTGCAAAGCGGAACACACCGTTTTTGACCTCCTCAGCCGTAACCGTGCGCGCCTGGATCTGCATCTCCACATCGTGATACTTGACGATGGGTCCCGCGATCAGCTGAGGGAAGAAAGAAATGTAGAGCAGCAGGGAAATGTAGTTTTTCTGCGCCTTTACCTGCCCGCGGTAGACATCGATCACATAAGAGAGGATCTGGAAGGTATAGAAGGAAATGCCCACCGGCAGGGTAAACAGGCCCGTGTACTTAAAGACGACCAGCAGGCCGATATTCAGCACCACCGCGAGAGCGAGGACCGCTTTGGACTTTTTCTTTCCGAGGGAAAGCCCGATCACGTAGTTTACCGTCACCGAGGCAATCAGCAAAATGATGTAGACCGGCTCGCCGCAGGCATAGAAAACAAGGCTCGCAACGGCTAAAAGCACATTGCGCGCCTTTGTATTCCGGATCGCCGTGTGCAGCACGAAGACCGCAGGCAAAAATCCGCACAGGAATAAAAAGGAACTGAAGACCATCAGGCTCTCCGCCCTGCAAGGCAGGGGTGTATCTTGTTACTGAGCCGGCTTATCCTGGATGCCGACCGAAGAAAGGATATCGCCGTTAAAGCCGAAGACCAGGGACCTCTCCTCCAGCGTGTAGCGCAGTGCCGCCGGGGTAGTGAAGGACGGTTCTCCGTAGATTTCGCGGATCTCATCCTTTGTCGTCTTTCCGATCTCGGCGCCCTTCGCCGTGGCAAAGCCTTCCACGCCGTCGATGTAGATGTCGTAAATGGACTGGACGCCGTCAGCGCTGCCCAGGGTAAAAATGCAGTAGGATTCGCCTTCGTAATAGTACGTGCGGTCATTGCCGCCGCCCACGCAGGCCTGCCCGACCAGTTCGTCATACGCACCGCCCAGGATCGTTCCCGCGATCGGCGCGAAATCCATTCCCAGAGAAAGGGCAACGCCGTCTACGGTCAGCGTCAGATCGCTCTCTTCCATCACGCCCGGCTTCCGGTCTTCCCCGGCCGCTGTCGTATTCACGGAAGGATCTGCCGCAGAGGTCACAGGCTCTGCCGCGCTGTCCTTTTCCGTGGTCACTGCTTCCGTCTGCTCTTTTGTTGTCACGGCGGGGACCGTAATGTCGATAGGCGGCAGGGTCGATGCTGCCGGCGCAGCCGTGCTCTCTCCGCCCTTTTCACCGCAGGCGCAAAGGCAGAGAAGCACAGTCAGAACTGTCATCATACAAAGGATCAAAGAATGTTTTTTCATCATAGGCCAGATTATACAACGCCTGCCCCGCAAGGTCAACCAAAGGCGGCGTTTCTTTTGTGAAAAAAACGCAGTTTTGCTCCGGACAGAACAGAAGGCGGGCTTATCTCCCGTCCTGCCTTGCGTATTGCCTTTTTCCCGCCGGCATTGTATAATGAAGGTCTTAAAAAACATGATCTTACGGATCAGGCAGGAGGCAGCAGTGAACGAATTCACCGCATTATATCAGGAAAAACTGACCGTTCCCGAAGAGGCGGTCAAGGTCATTAAATCCGGCGACTGGGTCGACTACGGCTGGTGCGTGGGGCATCCCGTAGCCCTGGACAAGGCGCTCGCCGCCCGCATGCCGGAGCTTGAGGATATCAAGATCCGCGGCGGGATCATGCTCTGGCAGCCCGCCATTTTCAATATTCCGGATGCCGCCGATCATTTTTGCTGGAACTCCTGGCACATGAGCGGCATTGAACGGAAGGCCGTCGATAAAGGCTTCTCCTTCTACATTCCGCTGCGCTACTCGGAGCTGCCGCGCCACTACCGCGATTTTATCGAAACGCCCGACGTGGCCATGATCCAGGTAGCCCCCATGGATGAGCACGGCTACTTCAACTTCGGTCCCAGCGCGTCGCACCTTTCCGCCGTCTGCGAGACCGCAAAATATGTGATCGTGGAAGTCAACAAGAATATGCCCCGCTGCCTTGGCGGTTCCGAGACCGAGATCCATATCTCGCAGGTGGATGCCATCGTGGAAGGAGATAACCCGCCGCTCGGCATCATCCCGCCGGCCACGCCGTCCGAGGTGGATGAAGCCGTGGCAAAGCTGATCGTGCCCGAGATTCCGAACGGGGCCTGCCTGCAGCTTGGCATCGGCTCCATGCCGAACGCCGTCGGCGCCCTCATTGCCAAGTCCGACCTGAAGGACCTTGGCGTGCACACCGAAATGTACGTGGACTCCTTTGTGGATATCGCAAAGGCCGGCAAGATCAACGGCTCGAAGAAAAACATCGACAAGGGCCGTCAGGTCTATGCCTTCGGCGCCGGCACGCAGAAGATGTACGACTACATGAACGACAATCCGGCGCTCATGAGCGCGCCCGTCAACTATACGAACGATGACCGCGTGATCAGTCAGCTGGACAACTTCATCTCCATCAACAACGCGGTCGACCTGGACCTGTACGGTCAGATCAACGCGGAGAGCGCCGGTACCAAGCAGATCTCCGGCGCCGGCGGACAGCTGGATTTCGTGCTCGGCGCGACCCTGTCCAAAGGCGGCAAGAGCTTTATCTGCCTGACCTCTTCCTTTACCGACAAGCAGGGCGTGCGGCACTCCCGCATCCGTCCGACGCTCGCGCCCGGCAGCACCGTGACCGATACCCGCCCGAACGTCATGTATGTCGTGACCGAATACGGCATGGTGAATCTGAAGGGCCTCTCCACCTGGGAGCGCGCCGAAGCGCTCATTTCGATCGCTCATCCGGACTTCCGCGATGAGCTGGTCAAGGCCGCCGAAGAGATGAAGATCTGGCGGCGCACAAACCGCCGTTAACAAAGGAGTTTCTCATGCGATCCCGCTTCCTGCGCTTATCCTGCCTGCTGCTGTGCTCGCTGCTTCTGTTCGGAGAAGCGGCGGCACGGGCGGCGGAGCCTGCGTCTAAGGCGGAAACAGAGACCTCCGCAGCGGAAACAGAGGCATCTTCAGCCGCTGCGGAAACGATGCTGCCTGCGCTCGCACCGGGAACGGCAAGGCTCTCCGATGCCGCAGAGCTGCCCGAAGCGCCCGAGATCGTATCGGACTTCGGGATCCTGATGGAGATGCGTTCCGGCGTCATCCTGTATGAGAAGAACGCCTATGACCGCGCCGCGCCCGCCAGCATCACCAAGATCATGACCGCGCTGCTCGTCATGGAAAACTGCAATCTGAACGATACCGTCACCTTCTCTTACCGCGCCTGTCATGAACTGGCCAAAGGCAGCAGCACCATTGCGCGGACCGAAGGAGAAATGATGAGCGTCCGGGACTGCCTCTACGGGCTGATGGTCGCCTCGGCCAATGAGGTCGCGCAGGGGCTCGCGGAGCACATGTCCGGCTCGATCGAAGCCTTCGTAGGCCGGATGAACAGCCGCGCGGAAGAACTCGGCTGCGTGAACACCCATTTTGCGAATGTCCACGGCACGCCGGATCCCAATCATTATACCTGTCCCTACGACATGGCGCTCATCATGAAGCAGGCCATGCAGCATGAGCTGCTGCAGCAGATCATGGGCACGGCCAAATATCAGATCGCGCCGACCAACAAGCACAGCGAGATCACCTATCTGAATTCCAAGCATCCGCTGGTGACGGACGTCTTCCGCATGCGTTATAAAGGGGCTGTGGCGGGAAAAACAGGCTCGACCTCGGAAGCCCTGAACACGCTGGTGACCTATGCCAGACGCGGAGATCTGGACCTGATCTGCGTGGTCATGCATGCGGACGGTCCTGAGGTCGTGGGGGAAGACAGCGCCGCCCTGTTTGACTACGGCTTTGCAAATTTCGTCCGCTATAACATGCTGGCTTCTGCAGCTGCGGCAGGATCCGATCCTTTTTATCTGGGCAGCAACATCCTGGATCTTACGGCCTCAGGCGGCTGTTATGTCACGCTGCCAAACGGCGTCTCCGCCGACGCGCTTACCGGCAGCGTCGAATACCGCGGAGGTTTGTCGAAGAATCAGGTTGCCGTCAGGAAATATTTCCTTAATGGCGTGTTGTTAGCTGAAGTTCCGTTGGAAGTTTCACCATATGTTTCCCGGCTGCCTCTCACGCCGGAGATCAATAACGCCGATGCGGATAACAAGGAAAAGAGCACGAAGGAGATCCTTCGGACGAAATATCTCGGACTCGCCCTAATCTACTGGATCATCATTGCCGGCGGCGTCGTTCTGCTTGCGCTTCTCGGCCTGCTTGTCTTTCTTATCGTCCGTCATTTCCGCAAAGAAAAACGGTTTAACGAGCGAAGCCGCACATTAAACCGCAGAGGCCGTTCCCGATAGCGAAGCTGTTCGCGATAAGGAAGCTGT
Source organism: uncultured Lachnospiraceae bacterium (assembly GCA_902803355.1). Taxonomy (GTDB): domain Bacteria; phylum Bacillota; class Clostridia; order Lachnospirales; family Lachnospiraceae; genus UBA6987. Next base: position 14,498 of record CADCPP010000188.1, read on the forward strand.
TCCTACTATTTACTGATCTGTTTCCATTTTCTGACCGTTTCCGCAAAGCAGAGCTCTGTCCTCCGGAGCGGTCAGTTTTTGATTGGCAGAGCTCCCGGGAACAAGCCGGACATCAAAGCCGCAATATTCCAGCATCCCGCAGTCATCCGTCACCGGCACAGACGAAGGAACTCTTTGATGTGCTTTAAGAAGCACGCTCCGCCGAAAGGCCTGCGGCGTCTGCACCAGCCAGGTCCGGCTCCTGTCGGTCGTTTCCAGAACCAGTCCCTGCTCATTCGTGATCTTGACCGTATCCGGCGAAGGCAGGGCAACAGACGCGCCGGAGACGCTCTTCAGCGCCTCTGCGAGATCATCGATCCACTTTACGGCGAAAAACGGTCTGGCTGCATCATGGACCAGAACGTAATCCTCCTGTGCCTGCTTTAGGCCTTCGTATACGGAGGCACGACGGGTCTCTCCGCCGGGAACGGCCAGGATCCGCTTGCTGCTCTTTGCCTTTTTCTCTTCCAGAACCGGCAGAAGCAGTTCTTCGTCTTCCTTCCGGTAAACACAGATCAGTTCGGCAACAAGCGGCGAAGACAGCAGCTTATCCATACAGATGCCGATGACCATCTGCTCGTTAAGCGGCAGATACACCTTATTGATCTCGCCGCCAAAGCGCGTCCCGCTTCCGCCGGCCGCCAGGATCGCAGAGAATTTTGCTGTCCTGCTTTTCATATTTTCTCCTTATTGACTGTTTCTGTCGGACAGATGAACCAATTTTTAGGAAATCTTTCCTTTAACACGCCAAATGCCTCGTCTCTTGCCTTCTGATCGGCAAACACGCCGAAGGACGCGGAACCGGAGCCGGAGAGCAGTACCTTTTCCGCGCCGGCATCCCGCAAGCCCTTCTGTACAAGAGCGATCTGCGAAACCGCCGCGGCCATGTCTTCGGCTTCCCGCACAGAGCCTTCTTTCTGCTCCGCGGGTCTCAGTGCCGCATCAAAGGCATTGAAGAGCTGCGCCTTCAGCGCTCCCGCGTCACCACAGACAAGCGCCTCTTCTGCCAACCCGCTCCGGCTGACCGTGCTCTTTCCCACAAGGCCCAGCTCATCCAGCCTGCGGTACATGGCCGGTGTGGAAAGTCCAGCCGGCGGTTTTACCAGCAAAAGCGGGAGGGAGAGAGAGGTCCGAATGGGGGTCACCAGCGCGCCGCTTCCGCTTCCTCTGGTCGCGCCGTCATACAGCAGTGCCGGTACATCCGCCCCAAGCGTTCCGCCAAGCGCCGCGAGCTTCTCCCGGCTAAGCCCCAGAGAAAACAGCTCATTGCAGATCTTCAGCACGGCCGCCGCATCGCTGCTGCCGCCGCCGAGCCCCGCCTGCGAGGGGATCTCCTTCTCCAGACGGATCTCCAGGCCGCCGTCAAAGGCAAGCTGCCCCTGCATCAGCCGAAACGCCCGGCAGACCAGATTGTCTGCAGTTTCCAGCGTGCTGTCCGAGCAGGAAAACGCAAGACCCTCAGGGATCCTTTTCACCCACAGACGGTCCGCAAGCGAGATGGGCTGATAGACCGTGTCCACCGTATGATAGCCGTCTTCCCGGCGGCCTGTAACTTCCAGGGTCAGATTGACCTTGGCTCTTGCCGTAAATAGCATTCTACTCTCCTGTTGTCATGATGCAGAACACGCTGATCCCGAGGCCCTGCCCGAACGCGGTCAGGCCTTCTCCGGTCGTTGCCGTGATCCCCACCTGCGAGGGGTCTATCTTTAGCAGGGAGGCAATCGAAGCCTTCATTTCCGGGATGCGGGGCGAGATCTTCGGGTGAGCCGCCTCGATGCTGAAGGAAACATGGCTGACCGGTTCTTTCAGGGCCTTCAGGGCTTCCTTAAGATACACCCGGCTGTCGGTGATGCCTTCTTTGCACAGCTTATCCGCCGGCGCGCCCAGAATGTTCACACCGGTAATGCCGCTCACGGCATTCGTGAGCGCGTGAAGCACGACATCTCCGTCGCTGTTCGCGCTCAGTCCGCATTTTTCCTCCGGAAAAAGAATGCCGCCCAAGATGAGCGGCTTCCCGGCTGTTTCCTCAAATCTGTGACTGTCCTGTCCTATGGCTGCTTTCATCCCTGATTCCTTCTGTATTCGTCTTTCCAACGAGCAAGAAGCGTCCGATACGCCTCTTCCTGCTTTTCGGCATCAAGATCCCTGACCGATGCCGCTTCCAGCGCCTTTCCGGTAAACAGCGCCAGCTTTTTATGATCCTCCAGATTGGCACGGAACTGCTTCAGCATGGCGGCCGTGATCACGTCTTCCGCCGCTTTCGGGATGGCTCCGCCGCCCAGTTCGCTCAGTACGAACATCTTCTCCAGCAGTTCGGTCCTGCGGGAGAGCTGGTAGGCTTTATCCATACAGTACATGGCTTCGTCAAAGATCTCGAGCCTGGCATTGCAGCAGCCCTTGTTGTGCCAGATCTTTGCCACGAACTCCTGATCCGACAGTTCCTTGTCATTCTGCTCCAGCACATGGTCGTAGACACGGATCGCGTGATAGAACTGGCCGCATTCGAAAAGGTAATCGCCCTTGGCCTTCATCCGCCAGCAGTAAGAGGCCGAGCTCAGCTCCTCCAGCTGTCTGCGGAAGGAGAACAGTTCCGCCGCCGTAAAGTAGTGCAGCTCCTGCAGCAGAAGATACAATACGTCAAACAGGCCGGCCTGCTCCTTCAGCCGCTGTGCACGTGCAGTCAATTTTTCCTCGCCAAGCTGGTTTAAAAACTCAAAGAGAGATTCATCGAGGAAATCTTCATTGATCAGAGGGATATTATGATAAATGAAATAGCAAAGCTCTTCTCCGGTATACAGATGCAGTCCGAGTTCCTTCACATAGTAGGGATGGGTCACGCTCTTGTCCCGGCATAAGATCAGTCCGCTCATCTTCTCTCCTTTCTCCGGATCACGAGATCAGGAAATCCTTGCGGATCACGATCCCGCTCGCGGGGAAGATCTCACCGAAGCCCTTATCGATCACCCGTACGGTCACGCGGCTCTCCGAGGAAAAGCTGACGATCAGCTGGATCCTCGTCGTCTTGTTGGGCCTTGCCGGCAGTTCATCCAGCGAGAGGCTGATGGTCTCCACACGCTGCGTGGCAAAGGGTGTGACCATCAGTTCCAGGGTATGGACATCATCCAGAATAAACTCCGCAGAGGCCTTCGATTCATACCAGTTGCTGCCGGCAGAGGCTAAGATCAGCTGCTCGTTTTTGCCGTCCTGCAGCGCATAAAGGCTGATGGTGGACGCCAGTCTCCCTTCGCAGATGCACAGATAGGGGAAGGCGCTCTCGGGAAGCGTCCCGTCGTATGCGATCAGGGCCGCCCCGTCCGCGAAAAGGTGCTGTCCCGAAAAGACCTTCCGCTTGTTGCAGACCTTTTTCAGGAACTCCTTGGCAAAATCCACGCTGATAAAGCCTTCTCCGGTCAGGAAGACGGAAGAGACCAGTTTTTTCTGCAGTTTCCGGTCCGCGCAGGCCGAAAGGATCGTGTCCGCCATCCGCTCGCCCATGGGCGTTTCCAGAAGATCAAGGTCGAAGGCCTCATCCAGCGGTTCGCGTGCAGCCTGCAGGATCTGCGGACGCCGCCCGCGGATCACCTGCATCTCAAAATAATCCAGTCCTGCCTCTGTCAGGTCAAATGCCGCCGCGGTATTCGGCCAGAGGTCCTTCGGCTGGCTCGCCACATAGTAGGCAAAGCATTCCGTATGGCTTAAAAAGCGGACTTTCTTCCGGTCAAGACCGCACAGATCGCACGCCTCCGTCAGCCGGTCCAGCAGGTCCGGATCCAGCTGCCGCAGGCCGAACGCGATGCCGTCGATCTCCTCTTCTTTATAGATGATCTTCGGCAGACGGATCAGCTGCGTGATAAAAGCCGCCATGAGCTGCACCGCGCTGTACTGTACGCCTTCAATGGTCGCGCTGGTATCCCGCATGAGCAGCTTGACCAGCTTATCCACCATGGTGCCTTCGCCCATCAGCGCGCGCTGATACGCTTCGGTCCCGATCAGCCAGCTGTCCTGTCCGCGCACCTTGCAGAGGGTGGTGGAGATCAGGCCGTTGGATTCGGCGCCGCCCAGCAGCAGCGGTTCCGGCGCCTTCTTTTCCGGAGAATATACGCTGATCTGACTAAATGAATCACAAAGATCGATTCCAAGGATAAGTCCCATATCGCGTCCTCCTCTCCGGCTTATTGTACGTTAAAGTAATCCTTCAGCAGAACATCCTGCTTCCCGAAGGCCAGCAGTTCATCCTGCCAGTCCGCGGAAGCCGTATCCGTGCTCTCTTCCAGGATCCTGTTCAAATGCGTAAATCGGGTCTCCCGGGGCTCCGCTCCCGTATCCAGCGTGATCCGGCCTTGATCGACCGTCACCGTCTGTCCCTCTGCCACCGTGCGTATTTCATATTCCAGCTTCTCGTCGGCAAAGAGAAGGACCGGCTTCACGTAGATCCCGCCGAATACATGCGGCATCTCGGTAAAGCTCATCGGGCGGTCCTTTTCCTGCGGCAGAATGCGGAAGCCGATCTCGGTAGACACGCTGGCATCCCCGCGGTATTCGATCAGGGTATTGTCCGCAAGTTCCGCGGGCAGGTGGATGAAGCGCCCCAGCTTCTTCATATAGGCAAACAGCAGCCCCTGATTATACAGGCTGCTTAACATCTGTTCCGCAAGCTCAGTATCCGCCGCGGAAAGCAGGCGCTTCTCCGAGAGGCGCTTGGTCAGTGCGATGCGGCAGATCACGGGCAGATAGTCCACTTTCTTTTCCCGTTCCGCCCAGGCACGGATCAGAGTATACGTCTCCTCCGGCAGGCGGATGCCGTCCTTGAAACTGCGCTCGGACTGGACCACCAGGTACGCTTCCGTCACGAAGCGGTCCATATATCCGGGTTCCTTCAGATAGGCTGCAAAAACCTCCTCCAGTCCTTCGGTCTCTCCGGTAAAGAGCATCTGTGCCAGGAGTCTGGCCGGAAGATCGTGTACCAGCGCCTCGCTGTCTCTCGCTCCGGCAAGAGAGAGGAGGTCCCGCATCTCCTTCGTTCCCCCGTTGAAATAGCGGCAAAGGTAGGTCAGCGTGACGGGATTATAGGCTCCGGCGCGGTAGAGGGAAAGAGAAAGCTGATAGCGGCTCTCCTCAAAGGCGTAATCGGTTCTGCGGATCTGGCGCTTCAAAAGCTCCAGCAGCAGCTCCCGGCTGTAGCCTCGGCATCCGAAACGGTGGATCAGCTCAATGGCGGTCTCGTCATCTTCCAGACGAATGCAGCTTTCCGCCAGCTCATGCCCCACGCGTTCACTCAGATAGGGACTGTCTTTGATGGCCTTGCGTTTTTCATAGCCTCCTGAGGGATCTTTTTCCGCTTCCCTGATCAGGGAGAGCATCAGTTTTTCCCGGTAGGTCTCCGAGATCCCCTTCGCGCCGAGAAACGCCATGGCGCCTTCCACATCTTCCGCGCGCTCGATACGAAGGCTCTCCAGCTTAAAAGGCAGGCTGTCCGGCGAAAGCTGGCGGCAGGTGGACAGCAGCGCCGCATTGCCGTTTAAGAAGCGGCGCCGTTTCAGCGCTGTCCTGGCATAGCGGTTTCCGTAGGCATCCACATAGACCGC
>CADCPP010000189.1 GCA_902803355.1 uncultured Lachnospiraceae bacterium
CCGCAGCCAAGACACATCCGGCAAGCCCGGCACTTTTCGGGATCCACCGTGCAGAGCTTCTTCGGCGTCGGCATGCGTTTTAAGAGGACGCAGGGGCGCCTGGTGATGATGGCCGGGAACTTTCCTTCTTTCTTTAACGCAATCGCGCTGTCGATGGTCTCGTTCATCGCCTTCAGATCGAGCGGATCCACCACCATGACGATAAAGCCCATGGCGCCGAGGACTTTGTCGATATTGAAGTCGTTCGAGGGCTCGCCCAGCAGGGTATAGCCGCTTGCGGGGTTATCCTGCTGACCGGTCATGCCGGTGATGCGGTTGTCAAGGACTACGGGGATCACGTTACCCTTGTTGTAGATGATCTCCGCTGCGCCGGTCAGGCCGCTGTGGCAGAAGGTGGAATCGCCCAGGCACCCGAAGATTAGCTTGTCGGTCACGCCTTCGCGCTCAAAGGCCTTGCTCATGCCCATGGCGACCGTAAAGCCGGCGCCCATGCAGACCACGGAATCAAGGGCATTTAAGGGCGGCGTGCCGCCGAGGGTGTAGCAGCCGATATCGCCGGTCAGGATCACGTTTTTGCGCCTGCTCATGGCGTAGAAGAAACCGCGGTGCGGGCAGCCGGGACAAAGGGCCGGCGGACGCGGAACAGGAGTGACTTCGGGGATCTTCACCTCGGGCGCCGTGCCGAAAATGCGCTCCCGCAGTAGCTGGGTATTCATCTCATACATGGTGCCGGTCAGCTGCTTGCCGATGCACTTGATGCCGGCGGCCTTGATCTGGTCCTCCATGAAGGGCTCAAGCTCTTCGACCACGTAAAGCGTTTCGACCTTTTCGGCAAACTCGCGGATGAGGCGCATCGGCAGCGGGAAGGTGAGGCCGAGCTTCAGGAAGGAAGCATCCTCCGGGAAGACTTCCTTGGCATATTCGTAGGCCACGGAGGCGGAGATGACACCGATCTTCGTGCCTTTCATCTCAAGTTTGTTGAGCGGGCAGTCATACCCGAATTCTTCCAGGTCTCTGAGGCGCTGCTCAACGAGCGGGCGCTTCGCATAGGAATTGGCCGGGGTGCAGACGTATTTTTTGCTGTCGCGCGCATAGGGGGTGAAAGGATGCTCTTCACGCTTGCCAAGCTCGACCAGGCTCTTGGAGTGGCTGATGCGGGTGGTGGTGCGGAAGAGGACGGGCGTATCGAACTTTTCCGAGATCTCGCAGGCTATGCGCACAAAATCTTTGCAGTCCTGCGAATCCGCGGGCTCAACGAGCGGCACCTTGGCTGCGCGCGCGTAGTAGCGGTTATCCTGTTCGTTCTGCGAGGAATGCATGGAGGGATCGTCGGCGTTCACGATGATGAAGCCGCCCTTGACGCCCAGATAGGAAGCGGTGAAGAACGGATCGGCGGCAACGTTCAGGCCCACCATCTTCATGGCGGTAACGGAGCGGCTGCCCGCGATGGCGGCACCGTAGGCGACCTCCAGGGCGACCTTCTCGTTCGGGGCCCATTCGCAGTAAATATCGTCCTTATACTGCGGCAGGTTCTCAAGGACCTCGGTGCTGGGCGTGCCGGGATAGGCGCTGGCCACCTTGATGCCGGCCTCCCAGATGCCCCGGGCGATGGCTTCGTTGCCGGATAACAATTGTTTCATAATAAAGATACCCCTTTCTGCTGCATGGCAGCCGAAACGAATGAGATGAGTGCGTATTAACGGTGCTTTTCTGCTTATAAGGATAGCACGCAGAAACGATGCTGTCAATCCAAAGCGGACTGAAAATGCCATGTGTCCGTTATACGCGGACAGGTGTGCCGCCGTGTGTTCTGCTGCCCTGTCCGGCCTGCGCGGCGGAGGATGAAAACGGGGCTGTGAGCGCGCTCACAGCCCCGTTCGGAAGAGGATATTATTCAATAATTATTCTTATGATCGACCACAATCCTGCCGCTCGGATCGAAGATCCGGACGCCGTTTATTGCCTGAATATCAAAGCCCGTCTCCGCCGAGACCTGTAGCAGGTCGGTATTCATCGTGTAGCCGGATTCGGTCTGCACGTCAAGATACAGACGCAGGCTGCTGCTGCCCGTGAAGTTATCGAACTTATCGTCCAGTTCGACTTTCACCGGATCGAAGATCTCACCCTGGAGATCGACCGGGACGCGTCCGACCTCTTTGCCGTCCACTTCCTTGACGATCTCGGTCTTCGTGACCTTGAGATCACAGACGGATTTGCTGAAATCACCGATGGCAAAGCTGCCTTTCAGGCTAAGGGTTCCGTTTTTCAGCGAGGTCTTGAGATCGACACCTTCCATGTCGTAGTAATAAGGGAAGACCAGGGCCCACATTTCGCCGCAGGGAACGTCGTCCAGGATCTGCGTACGCGTCACGCCGTCTTCGGTCAGGGTCAGCACCGGCGCGCTGTCGACCGCCTTAAACACGTCCAGGTAAAGCGAGGCTGTATAGCGGCCGTCCGGGACCTGCGTACATTCGGCGGACTCTTCGCCGAACTGCAGGCTGAAAACGCTCTTTTCGCTGTACGCATTCGGCACCAGACTGAAATCCATCCGCAAGCGGCCGGTGCTGCCGTAGAACTCGCCGAAGGACCAGTCGTACTCGTGCAGGAGGTCTGTCTCAGCCTTCAACTGCTTTTCCAGCGCGTCGATCTTGCTGCTCATGGACCACATCTGATTCATCAGGCTGCCTGTATTCGTACCCAGATCGTCGAGCTTGAGGTTCATGGCTGAGATCTTGCTCAGGCTCATGGCATTCCAGATGACCAGGACGGCGATGAGGATCCAGGGGATGACTTCCGACGGCGCGGCGAAGCGGTGCTCGCGGTCGGTGGGGGTGCTGTCCTCAGCGACGGCCTTTTTCAGCCTGACAAGATAGCGGACAAATAAGATAAGCGCGAGCAGGAGCGCGGCAAGGATCGGAATAACGATGGCAATATTGGTTTTCATCTTGACCTCCTACGGCAGAAGCCGTCAGATATTGAAAAATTCACGGAAAGCTCCGTAATAGCTGCGGGTAACGTCGACGAGGGTCCCGTCGGACAGCGTCAGAACATATTTCATGGAAAGGGACGGGCGGATCTTTTTTACGTGTCTTCGGGCAACGATCACCGAATTGCTGATGCGCAGGAACTTCGCCGGATCGAGCTCCGCGGCGAGCTTATAGAGCGGGTCAGAGCTCGCGTAGACGCCGCTTTTCGCGTGAACGTCGACGTTGTGGCCGTAGCTTTCGATGAAGATAATCTCGGCCGCGGGGACCCTCATGCGGTCACCCTCGGCTGTGCGCACAGCAAGGAAAACGCCGGGGCTTTCGGCTTCCGTGAGAACGTACGGCGCCTCGTCGTCGATCCCGATGCCGGCGCTCTCGAGTTCGCGCCGCACGGGTTCGTAATGGGCTTTGGTGAGCTGAAGTCGGATCTTCAAGACCGTTTCCTTCCTTTCGTGTTCTGCCGCTACTGTAAATGATGCAGGAAAAATAAGCAAGAGGGTGTGCACAGTCTGCACGAAAACGCGCACGGATTGCAAAAATACATCAGGATACAGCCCCGCAGAGGATCAACGCCTCGCATCCGGCCGTAAATTTCGCCGGCTCCTTTTTCATGCGAATCTTTCTCGGAATTAGTTCACTTTGTTCAATATTCCTCGAAAGTTCCGACACTCGCGTTCGCCGGCTGTCTGCGCTCGCGCTCGCAGTGCGGTGACACCAACCTACTAGGCTGTATGCAGAGAGAATTACATACAAAACAAGGCTGCGCGTTGTCGCGCAGCCCTGTTTGAGAAAAGAAGTTAAGAAA
>CADCPP010000190.1 GCA_902803355.1 uncultured Lachnospiraceae bacterium
AAAAAGGTAAATCTCTCCCCGGATACCAGGCCCACCAGACTGCTCGGCAATGTCGTGGTCGTGGGCGGCGGCAACGTGGCCGCAGACGTAGCCCGGACGGCGCTTCGCTGTACGAAGGGCAAAGTGACCATGCTCTGCCTGGAAAGTGCGGAAGAAATGCCCGCGGCCGACGACGAAGTCGCCGAAGCCAAGGCGGAAGGCATCGAGATCCGGAACGGCTGGGGCCCGAAGGAAGTCCTGACCGAAAACGGCAAGGTGACCGGCATCGTCTTCAAGCGCTGCACCAGCGTCTTTGACGAAAACCACCGCTTCTCACCGAAATATGACGAAAACGACACCATTACCATTCCCTGCGGCAATGTGCTCATGGCCATCGGCCAGAGTGCCGAATGGGGCGGCCTCCTGGACGGCGCGAAGGTCGAACGGCGGCCGAACGGCTCCGTGATCGCCGATCCTGTCACCCTGCAGACAGCTGAGCCGGATATCTTCCTTGGCGGCGATATCTACCACGGCGCGCGCTTTGCCATCGACGCCATCGCGGAAGGCAAGCAGGCCATGGTCTCCATCAACCGCTTCGTGCACCCCGGCCAGAGCATGACCATCGGCCGCGACCTGCGCGAGTTCATCGAATTCAACCGCGACGACATTACCCGTCCGGAAGGCTTCGACAATGCGGAGCGCCAGCGCCCGGGTTCCAAGCCCGGCAATGCCCGCGAGACCTTCAGCGATCTGCGCCTGCCGCTCACCGAGGAGCAGGTGAAGATCGAAGCGAAGCGCTGCCTTGGCTGCGGCGCCACCACGGTCGACATCAACCAGTGCGTGGGCTGCGGTCTCTGCACCACCCGCTGCCAGTTCGATGCCATCCACCTGACCCGCGACCTGCCGGCGGCCTCCGACATGCACACCGCGGAAGAAATGATGAGCCTGGTGGGCCCTTACGCCTTAAAGCGCATGGGCAAGATCATCAAGCGCGCGGTGACCGGAAAGTCCGATTATCCCACGCACTCGTAAACAGATAGGATAAACTCATGAAAAAGATCTTGTTTGGTGTTTCTGCCGCGACCATGGCCCTGCTTTACGGCCTTCTGGTCCTGATCCTGCTGATCGTTTTCCACCTGACCGGCGTGCCGCTCATTATCGCGGTGATCGCAGCCGCGATCGTCCTGTTTATCCAGTTCCTGATCTCGCCTTTCCTGACGGACCTGACGCAGCGTCTCTTCTACAAGACCAGATTCGGCGCCGAGATTCCGGAATATCTTCGCGAGTTCATTGAGCAGGTCTGTCAGGAGCAGCACATGAAGTACCCGAAGATCGGTCTGATCGACGACGGCGCGCCGAACGCCTTCACCTACGGCCACACGAAGAACAATGCCCGCATCGTGCTGACGCGGGGCATCTTTGAGCTTCTGACCGAGGATGAAGTGAAGGCCGTGACGGCGCACGAGCTTGGCCACGCGGCGCATTACGATATGCTGCTCATGACCATGGCGGAGCTGGTCCCGACCGTGCTGTACGCGATCTACCGCGGCCTGATTGAGGGCACGAAGAGCACAGCCGGCAGCTCAAGCGATTCTGATGACAGTAAATCTGCCGCCGCGCAGGCCGCCATCGCCGCCATTGCGTACGTGCTGTATATCATTGCCCAGTACATCGTGCTGTGGTTCTCCCGCACCAGGGAATACTATGCGGACGCCTTTGCCGTAGACGCGACCGGAAATCCGGAAGCCCTCTCCCGCGCGCTCATCCAGATCGGCTTTGGCCTGAGCACGCACGCGGAGGTTGCGGAAAAAGGCAAGAAGCGCGCCATGAACGCCAGCTCCACCAACGCCATGGGCATCTTCGACGCGAAAGCGTCCAAGTCTCTGGCCGTGAGCTGTTTTGTGAACGGCGAGCTGGATAAGAACCACGTGAAGAACGCCATGAAGTGGGAGCTTTGGAACACCTGGGCCAAGTGGTATGAATTAAATTCCACGCATCCGCTCATTTCCAAGCGTCTGCAGGCCATCGACAAGCTCGCGCCGCAGTACGGCAAGATGCCTTTTGTGGACTTTGATCTGGTCAAGCCCGAATCCTACTTTGACGACTTCATCCGCGAGGTGATCATCAGCGCTCTGCCGGGCCTTGCCTTCCTTGCCGCAGCAGGAACGGGCGCGCTGTTCTGGATCGGGGAAACACCGGAGAAGCTGTGGATCAGCGCCGCGCTGCTCATCCTCTCCGCTCTGCTCTCGCTGTTCAAATTCCGCTTCTCGCACCCGAACAAGGAATATCACGAAGCGAATACCGCCGGTCTTCTGGGAGAGCCCAAGGTCTCCGGCATCCGCAGCATTCCCTGCGAGCTAAGAGGCGTGATCATCGGCCGAGGCGATCCCGGCTGCATCTTCAACGAGGACTACGTGCTGCAGGATGAGAGCGGCATTATCTTCCTGGATTACAACCAGCCGCTGTTCATCCTGAACAAGATCTTCGCGCTGTTTAAATCGCAGAAGAATATCGACCGGCACGCCGTGGTGCGGGGCTGGTACCGCAGAAGTCCCGTGCCTTACGTGGAGATGTACAGCATGGAAGTGGACGGCAAGGTCAAAAAGTGCTTCACCTACGGCTTCGGTCTGGTGATGCGCTGGATCTGGCTCATCTTGACCGTGGCCGCGCTTGCCGCAGTCATGGTGCTGCTGTAAGGCGCTTTCAGCGTACGGTAATCATATCAAAAGGCGGATCGCAGCATTGCGGTCCGCCTTTTTCATGCCCTTATTTCGATGCTCTTATTCCGTGAACCCTTTTTTTGTGAACCCTTTTTCCGGGAACCTCTCTTTTCGCTGCCAGCCCTTCTTCGGCCCTCCCGCAGCGGGGTCTTTAACAGTCATTAATCATTCACGATGTTTTTCTTTAATCGTGCGTTCTCCGGCAGACTGAAGCCCGGAATGAAGCGGTCCCATCCCGTAAAGGTCAGCAGAAGGATCGTCCCGATCACGATAAAGCTCATATAGTTTTGTTTGATAATATCGATGCTGCTGAAGCGCTCGAGCGGGTAGACCGAAGAGGCGATCCCGGCAAAGAATACCGGGAAGCAGTGCCAGGGGATCAGCTCCGAGCCGTAGATGCCCATAGCCGAAGTAAAGGTCGCAAGGCGCGTCCGCAGTCTGTACATGTCCTGCTCGTTTGCTTCAACGTTTTTCTCCGTGATCTCCTGGATGATCGGCGACATCGTTGCGATCTGCGCCGTTTCATCGGCCAGGGCCACATTGCCGGCAAGGCAGAGCACGCCGCACCAGCCCATCAGCTGATGGACGTTGCGGGAGAGGCGCCGCGCAAGACGCACTAACGGCGAGAAGGCGTTCATGCTGTTCATGATCCCGCCGAACGCGCTGACCCACATCATCATCACCACAGACCAGCTTCCCGCGCTGCCAAAGCCCTTGAGCAGCAGATCGTCGAGCCAGCTCGTCAGTATTACGGTCCCGGCCGCCATGCCGAGCAGCAGGGAAGAGATCATGCCCGCGCCAAGGCAGAGCAGCGTGTGAATGCCCAGAAACGCCAGGACAATGACCACGATCAGCGGAATGATCAGGTAGTAGGGAACGCCGTCCCGCACCTGATCCAGGAGGGCCAGAGCGGAAGGTCTCTCCTGCGCGAGCGTGTCCAGGGATTCCTGCGGAATGCTCTCGATCGCCAGGGATACATCCGCCGTGGCATCCGGAAGCTTCATGCTGACGCCGAAGATCACGGCGGCGGCCAGCGCCAGGCAGATCAGGCTCCACCAGATCTGATGCTTCAGCCGGTCAATGATTTTGATATTCATGAGCCCGCAGCTTAATACCGTGCAGTCGCTGATCATGCCGATGTTGTCGCCGAAGCAGGAGCCGCCCGCAATGCAGCAGACCGTAAGGAAGATATCGCCTCCCACCAGATGTGTAAGCCAGAGGAAGATGGGTGCGCAGGCGGCGAAGGTCCCCCAGGAGGTTCCCGTCGCCACGGACAGCAGGCAGGTGACCAGCAGCGTGACCAGGCCGATGGACCGCCCCGTGATCCCGAGCCGCAGGGCCAGATTGATCAGTGCCGCGCCCACGCCGGTAGCCATGAAGCATTCCGCCAGGCCGTTTGCGAACATCAGGATAAAGAACACCAGAACGATGTGCTTCACCGCCTGGATCCCGTTTTCAAAAGCCGCGGTAAAGTTCGCGCGGTTCACGATCGCATAGACAAGCGCCGCGACGAAGGTCGCGATGGGCGCCGCCAGCAGCAGGTCCATTCCCGCAAGAATAACCAGCAGCGCAAAAACGATCAGCGGAACGACCTTCAGTATTGCGATGAAGGTGCCATCCTCTTTGTTCTCACTGCTTCCGGAAGGGTCAATGCCTTTCATTTCCCTTAGCTTTGCCATGATTATCCTCCCGCAAAAAAAACGCATCGAGATCATCTCTCAATTGCGCTTCATGATCGCGGTTTCTCTCTGTATGTTATGCTCACGATGCGGCAGGTTCTGCCTTCGCTCTTTTACGCAAAAAGTATAACGGATTATTTCAAAAAAGGCAAGCTGATTTTCTCTTAAAAACGATAATGGGCAGTCGGTACATGCAGTACCGGCTGCCCATCTCTTTTCAGTTTATTCGCTGATGGATCTCGCGTAAACGCGGCATAAATGCCTGTCCCGGTCACGCTTAAGATCCGGCTGTTTCAAGGCTTTGCGGCCTTATCAATACATGCCGCCCATGTCGGGGTTGGCCGGAGCTGCCGGAGCAGGTTCCTTGATGGTCGCGACAACGCTTTCCGTGGTCAGGAAGCTGGAGGCAACGCTCGTGGCGTTTTCCAGAGCGGAACGGGTCACCTTCGCGGGATCCAGGATGCCGGCGCTGATCATGTCGACGTACTTGTCGTTCAGAGCATCATAGCCCACGCCCTTGCCGGCTTCTTTGACCTTGTTGACCACCACAGCGCCTTCTTCGCCGGCGTTGCTGGCAATGTGGAACAGCGGGGCTTCCAGAGCCTTCAGCACGATCTCCGCACCGGTCTTTTCATCGCCGGACAGATCCTTCACCAGCGCTTCCACGCTCTTGGCCGCTTCAATGTAAGCGGTGCCGCCGCCGGACACGATGCCTTCTTCCACAGCCGCTCTGGTCGCGTTCAGGGCATCTTCCATGCGGTACTTGTATTCCTTCATCTCGGTCTCGGTGGCCGCGCCGACGCGGATCACCGCTACGCCGCCGGCCAGCTTT
>CADCPP010000191.1 GCA_902803355.1 uncultured Lachnospiraceae bacterium
GCGTCGAAAAAGACGCAGTCACTTAAGCCGAGCTGCTCCGTGTAGGAGATGATCTCCGGCTTGTCGTTCCCGCCGCCCACAAAGACCATGCGGAAATCGTGACCCGCCTCTTTGACTTTCGCAAGGGCATCCAGCGTGATGCGGATCCCCTTGTACCACATCATGCGGCCGAGATATAAGAAGACCGGAATATCTTCCGGAAGAGAAAATTTTCCTGTAACCTCATCGATCAAAGTCTGTGAAGCCCTCCCAAGAGGGAAATCAACACCGTTTGGCATGACGATGTAATCGCGCTGGAAACCGTTCTTTTTCAGATTTTCCCCGGCTCCCCTGCTCACGGTCCAGACCTCGTCGGCGGCGTCTACGCTGTCGATCAGGATCTTCAGAGCCCCTTCCTGCAGGAGCTTCGATTTGACGGCGTTCGCAATATCCACATCATATTTGGTGTGGTAGGTCATGATAAAAGGCACGTTAAGGTCGGCGCGCAGCGTGCGTCCCAGCATCTGGCTGGTAAAGGGACAGTGCGAATGCAGAATGTCAGGATGGCTGTCTTTCAGCTGCTGCACCAGTCCTGCGTCAAAGGGCATTCCGGCGCGGTAGCCAACCATCTTTGTGGTATCCAGACTCGGATAGCGCAGCACCGGGAAACCGTAGACGCTGTCATCGCTGTCAGGCACAAAAGGCGTCGCCACGATCGCCGTATGGCCGTGGGCGGTCAGGTATTTTCCGTAATTGACGACTGCCGTCGCCACACCGTCGATCTGCGGCGGAAAGGAATCATTGAGCAAGCCGATACATAAAGACATGATCTGCCTCCTGAAAGAGAATAAGGCAATTATAGCACAGATGCGGAAAATGCGCTTGTACCGCTGCATATTTTTATGCTATATTACAATTAGCGGAGTTTTAGCGAAGATTCGGCGTGAATCATGGTATGCTCGGAAAGGAGCGCTTATTTATGCATCAGGGGCAACATAAACGCAGCGCGTTCACCGCATTTCTGCTGGCTATCGGTGTGGTCTTCGGCAATATTGCTACATCCCCTCTTTTTGTGATGAAAACGATCCTTCGCTACAACGGAGGGCTTTCCAGCGTATCGGAAGATATGGTGCTGGGCGTTGTTTCGCTGATCATCTGGACGCTGACCATTCTGGCAACGGTAAAATATGTCCTGCTGGTCATGAGGGCTGACAACGGCGGGGAAGGCGGGATCTTTGCCCTGTATTTTCTGGTAAGGAAAAACGGACACGAACATCTTCTGCGTCTGGCAGCCATAACCGGCGCGGCGATGCTGATGGCTGACAGTATCATTACGCCGTCCATCACCGTGACGAGCGCCGTTGAAGGGCTGAGCAGCGCCTCCGGAACGGCGGATTTCCTGGGAGACGGCGATGCGAAGAAGCTGGTCCTGATCCTTGCCGTGATTTTGCTCCTGTTTATCAGCCAGG
This sequence comes from uncultured Lachnospiraceae bacterium, assembly GCA_902803355.1. Lineage (GTDB taxonomy): Bacteria > Bacillota > Clostridia > Lachnospirales > Lachnospiraceae > UBA6987. Next base: position 1,449 of record CADCPP010000191.1, read on the forward strand.
GCGTAGGCCGCAACCGGATCACGGTAGCGCTTGGCCCCATCATGTTTATCTGGCTTGTCTTTATCGGCGGCTTTGGTCTGTCTGCCCTTTTGCGGCATCCGGAACTGCTCAGAGCCTTTAACCCCGCGCGGGGCGTGAGGTTTTTACTTGGTCAGGGCAACAACGCGGGGATCAGGATCCTGGGGGGCGTCTTTCTGACCGTGACAGGCGCCGAAGCCTTTTACTCTGATATGGGCCACGCCGGCTGCGGGGCAACAAGGAAAAGCTGGCCTTTTGTCAAGCTCTGTCTGCTGCTCAGCTATCTGGGGCAGGGCGCCTATCTGCTGGAGGCGGCAAAGGACCCTTCGCTTGCGGCGATCGATGATTTTAATCCCTTCTTTTATATGCTTCCGGAAGCGCTTCGGCCGGTGGCGGTGATCCTGGCGGTCCTGGCTGCCTTTGCGGTGTCCCATACCGTGGTGATCAGTGCGTTCACACTGGTCTCCGAAGCCGTCAGAAGACAGTTCCTCCCGCATATGGAGACGCTGTATCCGCCCAGACGCGAAGGAAATGTTTATATTCCCGCGGTGAACCGCATGCTCCTTATCGGATGCCTTTTCGTGGTGCTGTTTTTTAAATCCAGCACCCGTATGGAGGCCGCTTACGGTCTGGCGATCGCGGTCGCTATGCTGATGACCACGCTGCTGCTGTGCGTCTACCTTTGGAAGATCAAAAAGAAACCCTTCCTTGCCATCCTCTGCACCCTGGTGTTCGGTTCGCTGGAACTGCTGTTCATTAAAGGCGGCAGTCATAAATTCTCGCTCGGCGGTTATGTTTCCGAAGGACTGGCGCTGATCCTGATCGTGCTCATGCTTGTATGGCGGTACGGCAGCAGGGTGGAGAGCCGGCTGACGAAGCGGGTAAAACTGGCAGACTATGTGGACAAGCTGGTCGCGCTCAGGGATGATGAAAGCATTCCGCTCACCGCCGATAATATCGTTTATGTATCGTATGGGGACGATATCGATACCATTGATCATACGATGCTGTACTCTGTTCTGGACAAGGATGTGAAGCGCGCGCAGGTCTACTGGTTCATCAAGGTGTGCCCTCTGGACGTGCCGAAAGGGCAGTATTATGAGGTCAAGACCTTCGGCACCGACTGCGTATTCCGCGTGATGCTGTATCTGGGCTTCCACGAGGAGCAGAGCATCAATCTTTATCTTAGGCGCATCGTCAACGAGCTGATGGGCAGCGGCGAGCTGCCGAGACAGAGACGGAAATTCTCAGTCTATGACAACGATCAGGTGGGAGACTTCAAATTTGTCTTTATCCGGAAGAAGATCCCCATGAAGAGCGGGCTGCCGGTCTGGCAGGATATGCTGCTCAGGGGAAAATACGCGATCCGCTCACTCAGCGGCACAGAGTATCAGTGGTTCGGACTGGATACAGCCGTACTGATCCGTGAGATCGTGCCGATCTTTATCGCGGAAAACCGGATGGATGATATTTTCCTGGAACGTGTAGAACATGATCTCACGGCAAAAAAGAGCTGAAAAAATCGTTAATTTTACGGAAGGCAGGGTCATCGGAAAGCTGATCCTGTTTGCCATACCCATTATTATCAGCGAGCTGCTGCAGAATCTGTACAACAGCGTCGATTCCATCGTGGTGGGACATTATGTGAGCGATGCCGCGCTGGCCGCGGTCAGCGTCTGCACACCGATCGTCCAGCTGCTGGTGGGCTTTTTTAACGGCATGTCCATCGGCAATACCGTGGTCACGGCAAGAGCCTTCGGCAGCGGAGATGAAGAGGCCACCCGGAAGGCGGTGCGCTATTCCTTCACCTTTTCCGTGGTGCTGGGCGTTATCGTTTCCTGCCTTGGCATCGCGCTTGCCTCTGTCTTTCTGGACCTGACCGGCTGTAATGAGGAGATCTACAGCGAGGCCATCACCTACCTGCGCATCTACCTGGCCGGCCTGATGTTCACGGTCATCTACAACTGCGGGACCGGGATCCTGAGAGCTATCGGGGATTCCCGGACACCGCTCTATATCCTGGCGGTGACGAGCGTGCTGAATATCGGCCTGGACGTTCTGTTCGTCGTTGTCTTCCATTGGGGCACCGCGGGCGTCGGCATCGCGACCATCCTCGCGCAGGGCCTGTCCATGCTGCTGGTGGCAATGGTCTTAAAGCGCCGCATTCAGGCGCCCTGCATCGCGTTAAAGGAGACCTGGAGAGACGGCAGGAAGACGATCGCGGCCTCCGTCGATGTCGGTTTTGCCGCAGGGCTGCAGAATGCCATGATCTCGTTTTCCAATATTTTTGTCTGGTCCTATATCAACCGCTTTCCGACCAGTGTCGCCGCAGGCATCGGGGCGGCGAACAAGATCGACCGCTTCGTGGTGCTGCCGTGCAAATCCCTGGCCATGACGACCACGACGTTCGTCAGCCAGAACCTGGGCGCGAAGAATTATCAGCGCGCCAAGATGGGCTTCTGGTATGGCTTCGGCCTGTGCACCGCAGTCACCCTGCCGCTCACGCTTCTGGAATATCTTTTCGCCTATCCGGCAGTAAGCCTGTTCAGCAACGAAGCAGCGGTCATCGTGGCCGGCGCGGAAATGACCCGTTTTCTGGCGCCCTTTTACATGGTCATCCTGACCAGAGATGTCCTGCTGGGTTACCTGCGCGGCTACGGGGACAGCCGTGTTCCCACGCTTTTGTCCCTCATCGGGATGATAGGTATCCGGCAGCTCTTTCTGGCTATCGCTACGCAGCATTCGGATTCGGTCCGTGTGATCTATGCCAGCTTTCCCGTCGGCTGGGGCGCTGCCACGCTGCTGCTTCTGGTCTATACGCTGCTCGTCCTCAGGCGCGACTGGAGGAAGGCGGAAAAAGAAGAAAACATGACTGCCGCGAAGGAGGCTTCCTCATGAAAAAACTCCGTCGTCTGACTGCACTGATCCTCCTGGCCGCCGTCTGCCTGACGGCTTGTCCGCATGCTGCGATGGCAGGCTGGCTGACCACGGACGTCCCCTATGAGAATATCGAGCAGATCCACCTGCCCTTTGCTTCACTGGGCGGAAAGATCCTGAACTGGGACTTTCCTTATACGGATGAGTTTTTTCTCCGCTCTTCGGAAGACTTCTCCATCGAGCTGGCGCAGGCCTCCATGGGACTGACCGTATCGGCCTTCCGCTATAACGGAAAGCCGCTGGAGAACCAGTATGAGACCTATCTCGGCGCTGCAGGCTTTACGGATATCACGCCCTTCGGCTATGACCGGGAGACGGGAAAGGATACGCTGTCCGGCATCGTGGCCTGCAAAAAGATCGGAGATTTTACGCTGATCGCTGCCGCGCCGAACGGCTATGGCTACAAAAATGAATGGGGCGGCAATCTGGAAGTTGGCACCGGAGAGCGGCATGAAGGCTTTGATACGGCGGCAAAATTGCTGGAGAGCAAGATCGATGGCTTTATCGCGGAGCATCAGATCGAAGGCAAAATGAAACTTTGGGTGACCGGGTTTTCGCGCGCATCTGCCGTGGGAAATCTTACGGCAGCCGATATGATCGAGAGCGGGCGCTTTGACGATGTATTTGCCTATCTTTTCGGCGTGCCGCGCACCACAAAGGCGGCGGTGAATTATCCCGGGATCTTTAATATCTGCGGCAAATACGATCCCGTCACGCAGGTCCCGCCGGAAAGCTGGGGCTTTGAGCGCTACGGAACCAGCCTGTATACCCCCGCAGAGGAAACGGATACGGAGTATCCGCGGCTTCTGGCGGCGGCAAATGAAGTCAGTCAGAAACTGACTGGCCAGCCTATGCGCAATAACCCGGAGATCAACTATCAGCTCCACATGATCATAGAATTTGTCTATGAACTGTTCCCGGACCAGGAGGCCTACAACGCGCGGTTTCAGGAGATCATTGTCCGGACCTTCAGCAACAAGAACCTGAGCAATTTTCTGGAAACGCTGCTCACGATGCTGAAGGAAATGGACAAGATGGACCGGCGGCTTGCCTACAGCAGCAGTATTCTGGAAGACTATCTTTCTTACATTATTGCCCAGCACGCGTCGGAAAAGCAGCAGCAGATCGAGCAGGGGCGCTGGGATCCGACGCTTGGCCTTTCGGAAAACCTCATGCGGGAGCACATCCCCTACACCTATATTTCCTGGCTCTTTGCCGATATCGAAACCGATCAGCTGCTGAACGGCCATGCCTTTACCCGCCGGGTCGTCATTACGGCAGATGATTCGGATGTGGAAGTCCTTAGGGAAGGCAGGATCATCGGCGGCGTTGACCGGAACGGAAAAGTATTGGATGCGAAAGCGGATCTGGACCCATCCGGCTATGGCAGCATGGCGGAGGCGCTCTCCGACCTGCGCAGCATCTTCGCGATCCGGAACGGGGCAAAAACCGTCGTCTCCCTCCCGATGAATGACACTTACACGATCCGCATCCGTACGCATAAGACGACCAGTGTGAGCTATTATGATGTCTTTTGTTCGCCGTTTACCACCTATGGCAGCAGTAATAAAATGCATGTGTTTGCGGCAGGAGAGGGCGAGTATGAGATACAGGCCTCCTACGCGGAGCCGCTTTCGGATATCGAAGCGCAAAGCGGGTGGGCAAGCAATGTGCAGCATTTCATCGTGCCGTACTCCACAACGCTGCTGATGTCGGATGAGGCGGATTCGCTGAGGCACATTACCGTAACGGATATCCTGCAGAACCTGAGCATCGCGATGCTCGCGGTCCTGGTCTTGCTGCTGATCTGCCTGATCATTTCCCTGGTCCACCGGAGAGGAAAGAAAAAGAGCGGGAGAGCGTATTCGGACCTTTATGTGATCGTGCCGCACCTGATCGTGATCGGACTATTTGCGTTCATCACCCAGTTCTTCACGGTCAATATCTTTTCCATCGGTGTGGCCAGATCCGTGTTCGCGGGGCTGACGGTCTTTGTGATGTTCCTGCTTGCCCTGCGCGGCACGCTTCGGAACCGCAGCGTGAAGAACCTCGTGATCACGGTCTTGCTGCTGCTTGCGGCTGTGGCGGACGGGCTGATCTATCAGAGAAGCGAGCTGGTCTCCGCGAGCGGGATCAGATTTGCGGTCTACTGCGTGGCGATGGCGGGGCTTACCGTGCTGGCGGTGAGTCCGTTCTTCCGGGACAAGAGCGGCGGTGAGGCGAAACAGCAGACTGCCGGAGAAAGAAAACATGATGAAGGGGAGCAGGAGGATAGAGACGTCCTGCTCAGTGAGGGGGCTGTATGAAGGAATTTGTTCGTGTTGTCAAATTTGTGCTGTTTTCCATCAGTGCAGGGCTGATCGAGATCGGGAGCTTCGCGCTCTTTAATGAGCTGCTCCACTGGCCTTACTGGCTCAGCTATATGATCGCGCTCATCCTGTCGGTGCTGTGGAACTTTACCCTGAACCGCAAATTTACCTTCAAATCGGCAGCGAACATTCCCGTCGCCATGCTGAAGGTGGCAGCGTACTACGCGGTCTTCACCCCGCTCACCTCCTGGCTCGAGCATGTGTATACCATGCAGTGGGGCTGGAATGAGTACCTGGCGACCGGGGTCAATATGGTGCTGAATCTGATCACGGAATTTTTGTACCAGCGCTTTTTCGTGTTCGGGAACTCGCTCGACACACAGCAAAGCGGCGAAAGCAAAGCAGAAGAGCAGAAAGGGGAAGAGGCCTGAGCCCTTCCCCTTGCTTTTTGTGCGCCGGATTGGTATAATGCAGCTATCTTATGTTGGGAGACCACGCCCTTATGATCAATTTTGAGGAAGAGCTCAGAAAGTTCAGCCCGAGTACCGAGGTGGATCAGGCGGAAGACCTGATCCTGAAGATCGACTCGGCAGCAGATCTGACGGATCTGATGCTGGAAATCGTGAAGGAAAAGGAGTCGTAGCATGAGCATGCTCTGCTATCAGTGCGGAAATACGCTCGGCGCGGGGAAATACTGCCTGCGCTGCGGAGCGGATGTCCAGATGTACCGAAAGATCGCCCGGCTGGCCAACCGTTATTACAATGAGGGATTGGCCAGAGCTTCCGTGCGGGATCTTTCGGGTGCTGTGGCTGCCCTGAAGCAGTGCCTTGCCATTGACAAGCGCAATATTCCCGCCCGGAATCTTCTGGGACTTGTGCTGTACGAGAGGGGAGAGACGATCGACGCTCTGGCCGAATGGGTCGTCAGTACGAACTATCTCCCTCATGACAATCTGGCGCAAAGCTATGTGGAAGCGCTGCAGAAGGACCGCACCGAGATGGACCTGGCCAGCAATGCCATCCACAAATTCAACCTGGCACTGGAGCAGGCGAGGGCAGGCAGCAATGATCTTGCCCTGATCCAGCTGCAGTATGTCACGGAAAAAGTCCCGAGAATGGTCAAGGCGCATGAACTCATGGCCCTCCTTCTGCTGGATGAAGGCGACAATGCCAAGGCAAAGAAGGAGATCGATGCGGCCTTAAAGATCGACTGCGGCAGCGTCTTCTGCCGCCATCTGCTGCAGGAACTGGACAATGCGCCGCGTCAGGACGCTGCCAAAAACCTCTCCCGCGTGAACGCCGCCATGAAGAATACGGCGGAGAACGTCAAAGAGAAAGCAGGACGCGTGGGGGGAGCCCTGCAGGGAAGAGCCGGGAAATGGCTGCGCTTCCTGCTCGGACTGATCCTTCTGGTCTGCGCGATAGAAGGGATACTGGTCCCGACGATCTCACGAAACCGCGAGACCGCGGTCAATCAGGCGGTGGCCTCGTATGCGGAGCAGATGGAGTCTCTGCGCCTTCGGCTTGCCGCCAGTGAAGATAAAAACGAGGCCTACGAGATCCTGCTGCAGATGAGCGAGCTGGATATCGATCAGGACCGGGATAAGATCGAAGAACTGTTCCTGCAGCTCAGCATTACGAGTGCAGATTCGGATCTGTATAAATCGCTGTATGACTCCTGGCGCCTGATCCTGGCCCAGCGCAGCGGACAATAACACGAAAAGAAGGAGGCAATGATGAAAGGAATCGTACTTGCCGGCGGTGCCGGAACCAGGCTTTATCCTCTGACCATGGTAACTTCAAAGCAGCTGCTTCCGGTCTATGACAAGCCCATGATCTATTATCCTCTGTCCACCCTGATGTCAGCGGAAATCCGGGATATCCTGATCATCTCTACCCCGACCGATCTGCCGAACTTTGAGCGGCTGCTGGGCGACGGCAGCGCCTTCGGCATCCATTTAAGCTATAAGGTGCAGCCGAGTCCCGACGGTCTGGCTCAGGCCTTCCTGCTGGGAGAAGAGTTTATCGGCGATGATTGCTGCGCGATGGTCCTCGGCGACAATATCTTTTACGGCGGCGAGCTGAAAAAGCGGCTGAAAGATGCGAAGGCATCCGCGGAAAGCGGCAGGGCCTGCATCTTCGGCTATTATGTGAATGACCCGCAGCGCTTCGGCATCGTGGAATTTGATGAAAACGGAAAGGTTATCTCCGTCGAAGAGAAGCCGCAGAATCCGAAGAGCAATTACTGCATCACGGGGCTGTATTTCTATGACAGGCGCTGCGTGGAACTGGCCAAGAAGATCGTGCCGAGTGCACGCGGCGAGCTGGAGATCACGGACCTGAACCGTTTCTACCTGGAAGACGGGACGCTGGATGTGCAGCTTCTCGGCCGCGGCTATGCCTGGCTGGATACCGGGACCATGGATTCCCTGGTGGACGCGGCGGATTTCGTGCGGACCATCGAGGTAAGGCAGGGCGCGCAGATCGCGGCGCTCGAAGAGATCGCCTATACCAACGGATGGATCACGAAAGAGCAGCTGCTGATGTCCGCGGAGCGCTATGGCAAATCTCCCTACGGACAGCATTTAAAGCAGGTCGCCGACGGCAAATTCCGGTATTGACCGGGAGGCTGCCTGACAGAAAAATGGGAAAAAGAGGAAAAGATCAATGAATATTCTTGTGACCGGCGGAGCCGGGTTTATCGGCAGCAACTTTATCTTTTATGAGAGGGAGCACCATCCGGAGGATCGCATCGTCTGCCTGGATGCCCTGACCTACGCGGGCAATCTGTCGACGCTTGCGTCTGTTCTGGACAAGCCAGGCTTTCGCTTCGTGAAGATGGATATTCGGGACCGTGAAGCTGTCTTTGGCCTGTTTGAAGAGGAAAAATTCGATATCGTGGTCAATGTCGCGGCGGAATCCCACGTGGATCGCTCCATTGAAAATCCGGGCATCTTCCTGGAGACCAATATTCTGGGTACGGCCAATCTGATGGATGCCTGCCGCAAATACGGCGTCGGGCGCTACCACCAGGTCTCGACAGACGAGGTCTACGGCGACCTGCCGCTCGACCGTCCGGATCTGTTCTTTACGGAAGAGACGCCCATCCATACCAGCTCTCCGTATTCGAGCTCCAAGGCCTCGGCGGACCTTCTGGTCATGGCCTATCACCGCACCTTCGATCTGCCGGTGAGCATCTCGCGCTGCTCCAACAACTACGGCCCGTACCAGTTCCCGGAAAAGCTGATCCCGCTCATGA
>CADCPP010000192.1 GCA_902803355.1 uncultured Lachnospiraceae bacterium
GTCCGCCGGGCGCAGGAGATCCTGCAGAAGGCCGGCTCCCTTGCTGCCGAGATGAACCGCTACGCCGGCCTGCAGAAGGGCGTTCTGAACCTCGGGATCATCACCTCCCTCCAGTGCATCGGCTACGGGGAAATGATCTCCGCCTTCTGCCGTCTCTATCCCGATATCTTTATCAATATCACCCAGAGCGGAACGCATTCTCTTCTCAATGCCCTGCAGGAGCGCCGTCTGGACGCCGCTCTCGTCAACCGGCCGATCAGGCGGCCCTCCAAGGGCATCCTCTTTGAAAAGCTTGGCGAAGACCACTATGCACTGGCGGTCCCGGCCGGCCACCCCTTTGCCGAAAAGGACAGCATATCCGTCCGCGAGCTGGTGAAGGAAAAGCTGATCTTCCATTCCAGTACGCAGGTTGCCGCCGAGCTATGCCTTGCCGCCTGCCGCCGAGCCGGCTTCGAGCCGAATATTATCTGCCGCTCTGCCAGCCCCACCACCACGCTCTACATGGTACAGGGAGGCCTCGGACTGGCCCTCCTTCCTTCGGAGGAATTTGCCTCCCATGCGATCGGCGGGATCCGTCAGGTCCGCGTTAAAGAGCCGATCGTCAAGGAAGTCGGGATCGCCTGGCGAAGCGACAACGCCTCGCCGCTTGTGGATGCCCTCGTGCGCTTTGCCTGCAGCCGTAACCACGCATAGTTCCTGCAGCAAAAAGGAGCGCCCCCATTTTTACAATTTCGTGGTCAGCAGTATATCGCCCTCCTGGATCTTCACCTGATCTTCCGGTACGATGACCAGGTCGCCGCGGATCAGCGCTGTCACACACATCTGATCCATGGTCTCCGCCTCTTTGATGCTGCGGCCTTCCAAGGGAGCATCTTTATCGACAAGGACCACCGCGCTGTTCTTTTTATACGCGGCAATATCCAGGCTTCGTGCCATGCGGCCATAGTGCTCCACAAAGCCGGCGGAAAGGATGCCGGTTGGGATCGCTACCGCGCCCACGCCCAGGAAGGTGATGATCATGGCCATGACGCGCCCCAGGACCGTTACCGGATAGATATCCCCATAGCCGACCGTAAACACCGTCGAGACGCTCCACCAGATGCCGGACAGCGCATTTTTGAATGCTTCCGGCTGGGCGTCATGCTCCACGCTGTACATGCACAGCGAGGCCGCCAGGATCAGGACGATAATGATAAACACCGAGTACAGGATGGCCCTGCTTTTTTCCTTCAGGACTGTGGTAATGACCTGAAAGGACTCGTACTGCGTATTGATGCGGAACAGATGGAAGATCCGCGCCACCCGCAGGATGCGCAGCGCGCCCATGCCGGACAGGAAGAAGAACGGCAGGATGGTCAGAAGGTCCACGATGCCGTCGAAGGAGAAAATAAAGCGCAGGATGGCCTTCCCCCGGCTTACCTCCGGATAGAGCAGGTCTGCCGTCCAGATACGCAGGGCATACTCCACGCAGAACAGCAGAACCGTAACGATCTCCACCGCGCGGAAGAGACCGTCATAGGCATTCAGCTCATCGAAGGTATCCAGGATCAGGACGGCAATATTGGCCAGGATCACGATCACAAGGCCGATGTCAAAGATCCTGCTCGGGAGATCCTCGCTGCTGCCGATCTGGATGATCTCAAAGATCCGTTTTCTGGTTTTTTCCGATACCCGCTTCATCTTCTTATCACCTTATTGTTTACTGCTTCCATCAGTTCCTTCCGCTCTCCTTTGTCCATAATATCATAAATCTGCCTGAAATTGACGAGGACCCTGTAAATATTTTCTGCAGACTTGATTGCTAAACTAACTTCCACAATTAAGTAATATTTCTGCTATTGGGGCAGGAGTGATCCTACTTTAGATGGTGCCAGCACCTTGTACTGGCAGGCTGCTAAAGCATACGGCGCCATTAACAAACAAATAATGAGCGGCCGATTCCTGTGAACCGACCGCTCGTTGGCATTCACATCACTGGTGTTATCATTTTGTTATCAAGGTTGATAACAGAGGAGTGAAATCACAATAGTATTCCTTTATTAATCATTTTGCTGCGTCATACCGGAAAACCGAAAATGATGAATTCGTACTTTCCGATATAGCGGTAAAAGAGCTGAATGGCCAGGTTCCTGTCTTTGTCCATCGACGTGTACATCGTTTCTCTCGGATACCAGGGGGTGTCGCACTGCAGTGTGACAGGTATCCCGCCGGAAAACATGTCGTACGCCCCGATCTCCGGCTTATACTTGGTCAGGAGCAGTTTTTCTTCATCATTCAGGTCTTCCTTTGCCAACAGCGCCGCATAAGCTTCCTTCAGCTGCTTTTCGGCAGCTTCACCAGCGGCCTTCGAACCGGGCCATTGCTCCAGCAAATAATCACAGCTGATGCCGACATCCTCCAGCTCCTGCAGCAGCTCCGGATCCTCAATGTCATCGAGGTTAACCGTCACGTCCTGCCATGCATAGTCATACCGTATGCCGGAAAAATGTGCGTACAGCTTTCCGTCGGGATGCGCCTCGAAATAAGCCTTTAGCTTCTCCGTGATCTCCATGTATTTTTTGAACTGTTCATCAGTTTTTTTATCGCCTTCCGGCGTTGAA
>CADCPP010000193.1 GCA_902803355.1 uncultured Lachnospiraceae bacterium
AAGAGCGGGAGTGACCGGGATCATCCTTAAGCCGGAGCATGATCGCAGAAGAAAGAAATGGTGAGATAAAATACCGCGGCGACGGATGACCCGTCGCCGCGGTATTTTTGAGTTGTTATGCAGGAAGGTTATTCAGAAACCGTGGCCGCCGCCGTGGGAACCGCCGCCCCCGCCGCCTCCGGAGAAGCCCCCACCTCCTCCGCCGGAAAAGCCGCCGCCTCCGGAGGAAGAATTGGAAACGGTATAGCGCTTGATGAGCCGGGTGGACGCATTGGTCAGGACCAGTTTCTTTGTTATATTCTTATCCAGCAGATAGACTTCGCCGGGTTTTTTGATCCTGGTCTTCTGATTGGCTCTTGTAAAGACGATCACCAGAGCAAAACAGACGGCGATCAGCAGGTTGCTCATATGCTTCATGGGCTGAGGGACCGGGCGGTCGTCCAGAATATCATAGATCTGCGAGAAGCACCTCCGCGCGCATTCATAGTACCTTCCGTCTCGGGCGTAGGGATAGATATTGTCAGCAATGGTATCGCATTTTGCCGTCGAAAGCTTTGTCGAGCGGTTGGTGACCCGGATATAGAGCTGGCGCCCGTCTGAATCGGAGGTATCAAAATCGATCAGGAAGAGAACGCCGCCGCGGGAATCAAACAGCTGATTATAGAGCTTTTCGGAATACCTGACTGCGGAAGTTCCGCCGGTATCCTCCGTGGTCGAAAAGGCCACCGGATAATAGGCCGTGACCGGCAGCATGACCTCCTGAAGCATGCTGACCTCCTCATCGCTCAGCATGCCGGCATCATCACGAATGAACACCGCTGATGGATCGGTCTGCAGCTGATCCCCTCCCTGACTTTCCCGAACCGCCAGAAAAGCGTCGTAGGCAAACGGGAGCAGCATGATGAGGATGGCCGCCGCGAGCAGCCGGTTCAGCGTTTTATTGGAGATGGGCTCTCTTACTTTTTTCTTTGCAGTCTGACTCATTCCGCACCTCCTCTCTTCATGGAAAAGAGGGGAATATCCCTTGAGGCCAGGAGGTTCTGCTTGGTGATCACGTCAAAGCCGGACCAGACCGAGACCAGAATGTTCAGGACCCCGGCGCCGTAATACCACGGGTCCTCGACCGTTCCGGACATGATCACGATGGCCCCGGCGGCAAGGGCAAGCCAGATCTTCCATAAAACGGAAAAGGAAGCCGCACGGGATCTGCTGAAGCGCCATTTGGTGTGCCGGTACGTAGTGGAGGCAGGATTCGACGAGCTCGCGGCGCTGCTGACGAGCCCGGAGATCACCCCGAAAAGGATGACGAGAATCACGATGGGGACGATCAGCAGCATGAGATCGGGCAGCTCCACATTGAGAAATTCTTCGGCAAAACCGCTGATGAGCGGTCCGAAGATAAACAGGCATACGCCCCAGGACAGGATGTTTGATCCGCTTTTTCCGGAGGCAGGCTTGTTGACCCTGCCTTCGTTGTTTTTTATCGCCTCGGCAAAAGCCTGATAGCCGATCCGACCGATATCATCCAGATGGTTTTCCCTGATATAGACCTGCTGGCTCAGATTGCTTAAGATGATCCCGAAGATCGTGGTCAGGATCATGGAGATCCAGAGGAAGGGCAACGGCTTGATCGTCAGGAAAAAATTCATGATCGTACAGATCACAGCGGCGACAATAAGGCTGACTTTGAGAAATTTTCCCCGGTCCAGCGGGATATCCGCGGCAACGTCGCCGTTCTGACCGTTTACTGCCGCATAACAGATCCTATCCTTCACCCGGTGGGTCAGAAGCCATACCGGCAGCAGGACCTTTCGCTTGGACAGGCGGATCTGATCGGCGCTTGTGGCTCCGTTTAAGGGGAGAGAGATGCCGTCCTGCTGGACGGAGTCTGTGGCATTGATATCATCGCTGACCAGCCTGGCCATGACCGGGTCGTAGGTTTCCGGAGAGACATCGCTGCCGTCCGCGTAATAGCCGGCTACGTAGGAAGGCCGGAAGGGCTGCGCTTTCGTCCAGGCATAGGTATCGATCGATTCACTGAGCGCATCCGGAAAGGCGACGGCGGCGTCAAAACGGCTGCCGGAATAATCCGCTTCCAGCGTTCCGTCTACCTGATAGACACTGACCTCGGTGCGGCTGCCCAGGCTCCTGCGCTTTTCTCCTTTGGCAGAGACCCGAGCGTTGCATTCCGCCTGGTATTCATAAAAGGGCATATAGATGCCGGTCAGCTCCTTCGTCCCTTCTTCCCGCATCCAGTCGGGCGCAAGAAGGACGCGGTCTGTCCGCTCACGGTAGCGGTTCAGCGCTGCCTTTTTCTGGAAGGCAAACGGAATAATG
>CADCPP010000194.1 GCA_902803355.1 uncultured Lachnospiraceae bacterium
ATGCTTCATCAAGTCCATCAAGGGCAAGAAGATCGGCCTGTCCATGAAGTTCCCGGATCAGAACCCGTGGCTTGACGCGGAAGAAAAATATGCCATCGGCAACGTCGTGACCGGCAAGGTCGCCCGCATGACCGACTTCGGCGCTTTCGTGGAGCTTGCTCCCGGCGTGGATGCGCTGCTGCATGTTTCCCAGATCGGCAAGGACCGTGTGAACAAGCCCAGCGACGTGCTGCAGCTTGGTCAGGAGATCGAAGCCAAGGTCGTGGAATTCAACGGCGCGGACAAGAAGATCAGTATTTCCATCAAAGCACTGGAGATGGATCGTCCTGCCGAAGCAAAGGCCACGATCGAGATCCCCGATGCCGTAGCTGAAGCGGTTCAGGAAGCGGAAGAGAAGGTCACGATCGAGATCCCCGAAGAGGTCAAGGCTGCTGCCGAAGCGGCAGAAAAAACGGCTGAGGAGGCTCCCGCAGAGGAAGCCTGAATCCGGCAGTTTACCGCAGCGCCCTAAGACCTGCGGCAAAGTAAGGGCCCGCGCTGAGCGGGCCCTTGCTTTTTGCCTGAGATTTGCGGAAAATGTTTGCTTTTTATCTTGCATTTTTTATCTCTATCAGTTAGAATAACATAGATTATTGTCCAAGGAGGTCTTTCATGAGACGATATCTCCGCATCCTGCTTCCTATTCTGGTGGTCGCACTGGTGATCGTGGTGGTCCTCAGCCGCTGCAATTCCAATACGCCGATCATCGGCAGCAGTGATGCCAATACGCAAACCTCTTCCAGTCAGGGGTCTTCCTCCACAAACGATACGCAGAATTCCACCGCGGCAGAACTGATCACGATCGAATATAACCCCACGGCAACCGGCATCTACATCGCGAGAGACGGCTCGATCAAGAGCGCCGAGATCACGGACTTCAGCAACGAAGGCTTCGACAAGCCGCGTTACGATCTGGAAACGCTTCGCAGCTATGTTACCGAATGGGTCGACAGTTACAATCAGGCAAAAGAAAAGAAATCCGTCAGCATCGAGTCGATCGAGCTTAAGGATAATGCGGCAACGCTGATCCTGAATTACGACAGCATCAATTCGTTCATTGATTTCCAGGGCGCGGATTTCGGCGTCACCTCGCTGAAGATCGGTTCCTCGGAATTCGCAGCAAGAAACTTCGCCCTTAGCGGCCTGAAGGACAAGGACGGCAACAATGTGACCCCGATCGATGCCCTGCAGGATGAGAGCGTTACGGTCGTTGCCGTAAGCGGTTCCTGCCTGATCTCTTTCGCCGGTGAAGTGAAATTCCTGTCCCGCTCTCTCACATTGGTCGATGCCAATACGGTCCGTGTGAGCAGCAAATCCGACGCGTTTATCATCTTCAAATAAAGCTGCAGGAAAATCTGTCAATGCGGGGGCGGTGTGCCGTTCCCGCATTTTCCCTCAAAAAGAGAACAATAAAATATAGCCAAGGAGCCTCTGTTATGGAAAAAACTATGGAAAAGATCGTCGCCCTCTGCAAGAACCGCGGGTTCATCTTCCCCGGATCCGAGATCTACGGCGGCCTTGCCAATACCTGGGATTACGGTCCGCTCGGCGTCGAACTGAAGAATAATGTCAAACATGCCTGGTGGCAGAAATTCGTCCGGGAAAATCCCTACAATGTCGGGCTGGACGCCGCCATTTTGATGAACCCGCTCACCTGGAAGGCCAGCGGTCATCTGGCCGGCTTTTCGGATCCCCTCATGGACTGCCGCGAGTGCCATGAGCGCTTCCGCGCGGACAAGCTGATCGAAGACTGGTGCGCGCAGCAGGGCGTGACGTTGGAAAAGCCCATCGACGCGTTTTCTCAGGCGGAGATGAAGGCCTATATCGAAGACCATAATATTCCCTGCCCCACCTGCGGCAAACACAATTTCACCGATATCCGTCAGTTCAACCTGATGTTCAAGACCTTCCAGGGCGTAACGGAAGACAGCAAGAATACCATTTACCTGCGGCCGGAGACAGCGCAGGGCATCTTCACCAACTTTGTGAACGTGCAGCGCACGACCAGAAAGAAAGTGCCCTTCGGCATCGGCCAGATCGGCAAATCCTTCCGCAACGAGATCACGCCCGGCAACTTCATCTTCCGCGTGCGCGAATTCGAGCAGATGGAGCTGGAGTTCTTCTGCAAGCCC
>CADCPP010000195.1 GCA_902803355.1 uncultured Lachnospiraceae bacterium
CGTTCTGCCGCAAGGAGGTTTTCATGAAGAACACTGAGATCACCAAAGTATATGCCAGACAGATCCTGGATTCCCGCGGCAATCCGACCGTCGAAGCCGAAGTCACCCTGCTTGACGGGACCATCGGCAGAGGCGCGGCCCCGAGCGGCGCGTCCACCGGTCAGTTCGAAGCCCTGGAGCTTCGTGACGGCGACAAGGCCCGCTACCTCGGCAAGGGCGTGCTGAAGGCGGTCGAGAACGTCAACACGCTGATCGCTCCCGCTCTGCAGGGCTGTGATGCGACCGATACCTACGGCGTGGACAAGGTCATGCTGGATCTTGACGGCACGAAGGGCAAAAACAAGCTCGGCGCAAACGCCATTCTGGCCGTTTCCATCGCCGCTGCCAGAGCTGCGTCCCTGTCTCTCGGCCTTCCGCTTTACCGCTTCCTCGGCGGCGTGCAGAGCACCAATCTTCCCGTTCCCATGATGAACATCCTGAACGGCGGCGCCCACGCGGACTCTTCCGTGGATACCCAGGAATTCATGGTCATGCCGGTCGGCGCGGAAAGCTTCGCCGAAGGCCTGCGCATGTGCGCGGAAGTCTTCCACAACCTGAAGTCCCTGATCAAGGCCATGAAGGACGTGACCGCTGTCGGTGATGAAGGCGGCTTTGCCCCCAACAGCCTGGCCGGCGATGAGGACGCCATCGAGCTGATCCTGAAGGCCATCAAGGCTGCCGGCTATGAACCCGGCAAGGATTTCGTCCTGGCGATGGACGCCGCGGCTTCCGAGTGGAAGAGCGAAAAAGGCATCGGCTTCTATCATCAGCCGAAGTCCGGCAGGGATTTCACCTCCGATGAGCTGATCGAACACTGGGCCAGCCTGATCGACAAATATCCCATCTATTCCATCGAAGACGGTCTGGATGAAGAGGACTGGGAAGGCTGGAAGAAGATGACCGAAAAGCTCGGCAAGAAAGTCCAGCTGGTCGGCGATGATCTGTTCGTGACCAATACCGAACGCCTGAAGAAGGGCATCGACAACAAGTGCGGCAACTCCATCCTCATCAAGCTGAACCAGATCGGTTCCGTGTCCGAGACCCTGGAAGCCGTCAAGATGGCCCACAAGGCCGGCTTCACCGCGATCGTCTCTCACCGCTCCGGCGAGACCGAGGATACCACCATTGCCGATCTGGCCGTCGCGCTGAACACCTGCCAGATCAAGACCGGCGCGCCGTCCCGTTCCGAACGCGTGGCCAAATACAACCAGCTGCTCCGCATTGAAGAAGAGCTTGGCGTAAGCGCCGTGTTCCCGGGCAAAAATGCCTTCAATTTCAACAAATAATTCCATCCGAAGGAAAAGGAGAAAGGACTTATGGACGTCAGATTTTACCGCTGCGGCACCTGCGGCCAGATCGTGGAAATGATCGAAAAGAAGGCCTGCCCCATCATGTGCTGCGGCAAGCCTATGGAAGAGATCGTTCCCGGAACCACGGACGCGGCTGTGGAAAAGCATGTTCCGGTTTGGGAAGTCAAAGAGGGAAAGGTCTTTGTGACGGTCGGCGCCGCGGAGCACCCCATGCTGGATGTACACTACATCGAATGGATCGTGCTGCAGACAAAGGGCGGCGTGCAGCGTAAGGCGCTGAAGCCCGGCGATGCCCCGAAGGCGGTCTTTCCGCTGCTTGAAGGCGACGAAGTGGAAGCGGTCTACGCTTACTGCAACCTGCACAGCCTGTGGAAAGGCTGAGAAGCCATTTGGCTTAGAAGAAAGGACCGTGCCGGAGTCTGAAGGCTCCGGCACGGTCCTTTTTCTTAACTATTCTACCTTTTCTTACTCCGGGACGCTGACCGCCCCGTCAGTTTCCAGCTGCCCTTTGGCAAGCGATACCGCGCCTTGTACCACATATTCCTCTCCTGCTTCCAGATAGCCTTCATAGTTTACGACCACCAGGTCCCCGATCCGACAGCCTCCCAAGTATTCCAGGCAGCGCCGGATGCGGATATCCTCCGTCAGTACGCGGTACACGATCCCGTCTTTTTCCTCTCTGCACAGGATCGTATCATCCACCAGAATATAGCCGTCTCCGATCTCCTTCAGGGTGCCCGCAATGCTGTAAACATACGGGGCAGGCTTCGTTTCCACGGCTCCGTTCTTTGCCAGACGGATGATCTTGTCTGCGGCTTCTTCTCCGATGTTGAAGGCATAGCCGTACTCCATCAGATTAGTCGTCAGGTAGCCGTTTTCCGTAATGCTCAGGGCCTTCATGCGGATCCCCAGCTCTTCCGATGTGACGGAGAAGCTGATCCCGTCCGCGTTAAAAGAATCAAAGATCTGACAGGGCGCCCCGGCGCAGCCTTCCAGAGCTTTCCAGATCTTATCCGAGGCGTTCGTCCGGTACCAGTCTCCGGTCTTTGCGCCTTCCTTTTCGCAGAACTCTTCCAGCCTGAGCGTCTGCGGCAGAGACAGCGCACCCATCAGTTCACCGAGGGTCTTCGGCATCTCTGCCTGATCCCGGAGGAAGACCACAAAGCCTTCGTCAAATTTTACCGCCGCAAGAAGGTCTCTGTTCACGCCGCGGATCGCATAGACGTCAAGAGTCTTTTTCTGTACCGTCTCGGTATAGACATCATATCCGGCCGCTTCGCAGCTGCCGATCTTTCCTTCCAGCAGACCACTGCCGATCATCCGCGCTCTTGTCCGGTAAGCTTTTCCTTCAAAGACCATTTCCGGATACTTTTCGATCTCCGTCTTCCATTCCCAGGGCCATTCGACCGCAAGCTCTCCGCTCGTGATCACATTTGTCCCCTCTTTATACCGGTTCTTCGCCGCCTCATTCGTCTCCCGATCCGGACTGACCCGGGGAACGATCACCGCAGCTGCCGCGATCACCAGGGCGAGGCTCGCGGCAAACGCCGCCCATCTCGGCAGGCGCAGGCGCTTTGCCGGCGTGCTGTTTTCCGCCGCCTCGATCAGGTCATCGCTGATCCCGCCAAGGGCGTCCATGATATTCTTCGCTTTCATCCGAAAAAACCCTCCTCCGTGAGTGCTTTTTTCAGGCGGTTCCTCGTGCGCATCAGCATGGATTTGACCTTGCTTACGCTCATGCCGCAGGCTTTTGCGATCTCGTCGATGCTCTGTACATGCCAGTATCTGCGAATAAAGACCGTGCGCGCCTCCGGAGAAAGTTTTCGCAAAAAGGAATTCAGTGCATCTCTTAAAGCGATCTGATCGGCGAAATCTTCCCCGTTGTCACGGTCCGCGATACACTCAGCCAGCTCATCAAGCGCCAGTGCCATCTCGCCCCCGCCGCGCTTTCCGGCCATCTTCTTCTCCAGACGGTTCAGGGAAAGCTGCCTGGTGATCCTGCCGAAAAAGCCCTTTAGGCTCTGCGGCCGCTCCGGCGGCATCGCGTTCCAGGCCTTCAGCCAGGTATCATTGACCGCTTCCTCGGCGTCGCTCATATCACGCAGAATCCCATAGGCAACGGCACGGCAGTAGCGCCCGTAAGCGCGCTCCGACTCTTCGATCGCCGCTTCCGATCTTTCCCAGTATAATTCGATGATCGACTCGTCCTTCATGAAACCTCCTGTGTTGTGAAAAGGCCTTTCACTAATAAATACAGGAAAACGCGGCAGCGGGTTGCACGGAAAAGGTAAAAAAGCGAAAAATTCAGCTTGCGGCAAACTGGCTCTTGTACAGCTTCGCGTAGAAGCCGTCCAGGGCCATCAGAGAGTCATGGTCTCCCTGCTCTACGATATGGCCGTCGCGCATGACCAGGATCACGTCCGCCTCGCGGATGGTGGAGAGGCGGTGTGCCACGATAAAGCTGGTACGCCCCCGCATCATGCGGGCAAAGGCGGACTGGATATCGATCTCGGTGCGGGTATCGATGGAGCTTGTCGCCTCATCCAGGATCAGCATGGGCGGAATGTGCAGGAGCACGCGGGCGATGCAGAGCAGCTGTTTCTGCCCCTGCGACAGGTTCCCGCCGCCCTCTGTGATCACTGTATCGTAGCCCTGCGGCAGGCGGCTGATAAAGCTGTGGATATGCGCAGCCTTCGCCGCCCCGATGATCTCTTCATCACTCGCCTCCGGCCGTCCGAAAGCAATATTTTCACGGATGGTCCCGCGTTTCAGCCAGGTATCCTGCAGCACCATGCCGTAATTGCTGCGCAGGCTGCGGCGCGTCATGCCGCGGATATCCGTTCCGTCCACCAGGATCGCCCCACCATCCACGTCATAAAACCGCATCAGCAGATTGATGAGCGTGGTCTTTCCGCAGCCGGTAGGTCCCACGATGGCGATGCGCTGCCCCGGCTTTACGGACAGGTTAAAGCCTTCGATCAGCGGGCGGTCCGGCAGGTAGCGGAAGGAAACATCCTTCGCCTCCACTCTGCCTTCGGCCGTAAAG
>CADCPP010000196.1 GCA_902803355.1 uncultured Lachnospiraceae bacterium
GCGCGCCGCGCGATGTCATCCGCGATGCGGAAGCCCACGTGCGTGATGTCGTCCATCAGCTTGTAGGGATTGGACTGAATGACGGAATAGAGGGTGTTGCCGTAGCGTTCGTAGATCTTTACGGCAAGCGGTACGGAGATGCCGAACTGCTCCAGATACATCATGGCTTCGCGCATCTCGCGCTTGGCGATGATCTGCTCCTGCATGAGCCTGGCCCCGTTTACAGAGATGCCCTTCACCTTGGCCAGCAGCTCCGGTTCTTCCTCCATGACCCTGAGTGCGTCGCCCTTGAATTTTTTGACGATGCGGGCAGCGAGCGCTGGCCCTACGCCCTTGATGATCCTGGAGGAGAGATAGCGCTCGATGGCGATCGCATCTTCCGGCATGAGCAGGGCAAAATGCTCCACTTCCAGCTGCTGCCCGTAGACGGGATGGGTAACATAAGAGCCCTCTGCCTCGATGGGCTCCCCGGGGCTTAGCTCCGGCAGGATGCCGACGAGGGTCAGAAGGCCCTTTTCATCAGACACTTCCACAACGCTGTAGCCGTTTTCCGCGTTCCGGTGAATCACATGTTCAACGGTCCCGATCACTCGCGCCATGGAAGATCCTTTCTTTGTCTATTGATGATGAGGGAAATAGCTGTGCTTACAGGCTGATCCCCTTTTCCTGCATAAAGTCGAGGAAGCGGCCGGTGCCTTCGGCAACGGCAGTGGTGGGAGATTCGGCCAGCATCGTGTTGATGCCGGTCTTTTCTTCAATGAGCTCGTCCAGCCCGGAGAGGAGAGCGCCTCCGCCGGTCATGACAATGCCCCGCTCATAGATATCCGAAGCCAGTTCGGGAGGGGTACGTTCCAGCACGCCGTGGATGGCTTCCACGATCTGCATGGCCGGATCATGCAGGGCTTCCAGCATCTCATCGCTGGTGATGGTCATGGTTCTGGGCAGGCCGGTCGAAAGGTTGCGGCCCTTCACATCCATGGTCGTCGTTTCGGGGCGGGGATAGGCGCAGCCGATGGTCATCTTGACCTCTTCCGCGGTGCGTTCCCCGATCAGGAGATTGTGCTTTTTGCGCATATAGCGGATGATGGCTTCGTCAAAGTCGTCGCCGGCCAGCTTGAGCGAGGTGCTGACCACGGTGCCGCCCAGCGAGATCACCGCGATGTCCGAGGTGCCGCCGCCGATATCTACGACCAGATTGCCGTAGGGCTGGGAGATATCGATCCCGGCGCCGATGGCAGCCGCGACCGGCTCTTCGATAATGGTCACCTCGCGCGCGCCGGCCTTGTAGGTGGCGTCTTCCACAGCGCGCTTTTCGACTTCGGTCGCGCCGCTGGGAATGCAGACGCTGATGCGCGGCTTGCGGAGCGTACGGCGTCCCATGGCCTTGCTGATAAAGTACTTCAGCATTTTTTCCGTGACGATATAATCCGAAATGACGCCTTGACGCAGAGGACGGACCGCGGAGATATTGCCCGGCGTACGCCCGATCATCTTGCGGGCTTCTTCGCCGATCGCCATGATCTCCTGCGAATCGCGGTCGTAGGCCACGACGGTCGGTTCCTTCAGGACGATGCCTTTATCTTTTATATAAACCAGAATGCTGGCGGTACCCAGATCGATGCCGATATCCATAGAATTCTCCCTTTTTCACCCCAAAAGTGCAGAAAAAACGTTCCGCCCGCGGAGGCGGAACGAGAAAAGCAGTTCAGTACATTTATTTTAAAGGGTCAAAAAGCAAATGTAAAGAGGGAAAATAGCTTCTTTCCACGATTTATTTGATCAGCTGCTGCATGATGGCCTGCGCGTTCGCGACGAAACGGGTCATTTCCTCAGGGGAAAGCGTCTTATGGCCAAGCAGGGCCAGATCGTAGAGCTGTTCGGCAATCAGCGCCGCGTTTTTGCTCTTCGGATGCGCCATCAGATACTGCACCAGCTCATTGCCGCTGTTCAGGATCAGGGTCTGATCGGTGGGCAGCTCCGCTTCGTTTAAGCCGTACATCTTCATCATCTCGTTCATGCGGCGGGATTCTTCCGAAAGCGTCATCATGGAGGCCACGGAAGCGTCCTTAAAGTGCTGCACGCCAAGCTTGAGCTTATCGTCATTTAAGGTCTTGCGGAAGAATTCGGTCAGCTGCTCGGTCTGTGCCTTGGCATCTTCCTCACTCATTTCCTCGGTAAAGGCCTTGTCCACGGCTGAATCGATGCGGCAGAATTTGTAATCCGGATACTGCTGCTCCAGATGGGTCACGAAGGGCTCATCGATGGCGTGGTCAAACAGAAGCGCGTTCAAGCCTTCCTTCCGGAACATCTGCACGAAGCCGGCCTGCTGCGCGGCATCGGTCACGTAGTAGATGACCGTGCGCTCATCCTTGTATTCCTCAGGCTTTTCATCGGCTTTTTCGGCGCCATCTTCGCTGCCGGAGGCTTCGGCCTTTTCGGCGCTTTCACCTTCCGCAGCGGGCTTTTCTTCATCTTTCTTCGCCTTGCCGTGCGCTTCCAGGTACTCGTCAAGAGAGGTATATTTGCCGTCCAGATCTTTGTAGATGATGGCCTTCTTCATCTTGTCGGAGAACTTGTTGTCCTTAAGGCAGCCGTACTTGATGAAGGGATGGATATCCTCCCAGTACTTCTCGTAGTTTTCGCGTTCCACATTGAACATGCCGGTGAGCTTGTCCGCCACCTTCTTGGTGATGTAATCGGAGATCTTCTTCACGAAGCCGTCGTTCTGCAGGGCGCTCCGGGAGACGTTCAGCGGCAGATCCGGGCAGTCGATCACGCCCTTAAGCAGCAGAAGATATTCCGGGATGACTTCCTTGATGTTGTCCGCGATGAAGACCTGATTGCTGTACAGCTTCACCACGCCTTGCGCCGGTTCGGTCTCCAGATTCAGCTTCGGGAAGTACAGGATGCCCTTTAGATTGAAGGGGTAATCCATGTTCAGGTGGATCCAGAAGAGCGGTTCCTTCCAGTCATTGAAGACCTTGCGGTAGAATGCTTTGTATTCCTCATCCGTGCAGGCGGAAGGGGTCTTCTGCCAGAGCGGCTCGGTGTCATTTAAAGGCTTCGGGGCTTCCGGCTCCTGGACCGTTTCGCTGCCATCCTCGTTCCTCACGGTCTTCGGCTCCTCCGGCTTCTTGTCCGGATTCGTCAGATAGATCGGATAGGGCATGAAGGCGCAGTATTTCTGCAGCACCTCGCGGGCGCGCCATTCGTTGCAGAACTCCGTGGAATCATCCGACAGATACAGGGTCACCGTGGTGCCGCGCTGCGTGCGGTCTCCGGCCTCAAGCGAGTAGCTCACGCCGCCCTCGGATTCCCAGTGGACCGGCTCCGCGCCGTCCTGCCAGGAGAGGGTATCGATGGTCACCTTGTCCGCCACCATGAAGGCGGAGTAGAAGCCCAGGCCGAAGTGGCCGATGATCTGGTCTTCGCTCGCCTTGTCCTTATAGGTGTTCAGGAAGTCTGAGGCGCCGGAGAAGGCGATGTCGTTGATGTATTTTTTGACTTCCTCCGCGGTCATGCCGAGACCGTTGTCGCTGAAGCTTAAGATCTTATTGCTGCTGTCGGCCACCACGTCGATGCGCAGTTCCTGCTCCGGATCAAGGCTGGTCTCCCCCATCAGCTCCAGCTTTTTCAGCTTGGTGATGGCGTCGCAGCCGTTGGAGATCATCTCCCGGAAGAAGATATCATGGTCGGAATAGAGCCATTTTTTAATGATCGGAAACATATTTTCCGAGTTCATGGTCAGATTGCCGTGTTCGGTATTCATAAAGAGTCCTTCTTTCTCTGTAAATTGCTCGGGAACGGATCTGCTTTCCGCATTCCGAGACAGATTATAGCACGGTAAGACAGGATGTCAAGCCGAAAATAGCACTCAGCAGAAAAGAGTGCTAACAAAAACATGGCTTGCTTTTTCCCGGCGCATAGGGTAAAATAATGCGGAAATTTACGCAGGAGGCTTTATGCGTTACCCCTACGAAGATACCATTTACGAGATCCCGGTACCCGGCTTTCAGCCAGGGGATCGTTTTCGTATGGCGCTGCTGGCCGACCTGCATAACTGCGCGTTTGATGAAGTGCTGAGAAGGCTTGATGAGGCCAGGCCTGAGCTTGTGCTCTGCGCGGGCGATATGATCAACTGCCCGAGGTTCCCCAGAAAGCCGGCCTGGGACAACGCGCTGTCCTTTTACCGGGAACTTGCGAAACGTTTTCCGGTGTATGCGGTGAGAGGCAATCACGAAGAACGCTGGAAGGATGCGAAGGATGAGTCTCTGCGCGAAGGCTATGAGGCTTTCTGCGGGGAGCTTTCGGAGATGAAGATCGAACTTCTGGATAACCGCATCGTAAAGATAAAGGCCTGCGGCACAGCGCTGAACCTTGCGGGCTTAAGTCCGGACCGCTTCAGCTACCGCGGCGTCGCCAAGGGAATGCGCATGCTGCCCAAAGGAACGGCGGAGAGCCTGCTCGGGGAGAAGCCGGAAGGCTTTACCGTGGCAGTGTCGCATACGCCAAACACCATAGAGGATCTTGCTGCCTGGGGCGCGGATCTTGTCTGCAGCGGCCATATCCACGGCGGGATCATGCGGCCGGGGCACAAAACGGGACTGATCGGGCCGGGACTTCAGTTCCTTCCGCCCTATACCAAGGGGAGATATCAGAGCGGCAAGACCACGCTGCTTCTCAGCGCGGGGCTGGGAGAGCATTCCCTGCCTGTGCGGATCGGAAATCCCAGACAGATCATCTACGCGGATCTGACGGAGGCACCTCATGGACTATAATTTCAAACTGGAGAGCTTTGAGGGCCCCCTGGACCTGCTGCTCCATCTGATCGAAAAGAATAAAGTCGATATTTACGATATCCCCATTGCCCTGATCACGGAGCAGTATCTGGAAGCCATCGCGCAGATGCCGGACAAGGACCTGGATTCCATGAGCGAGTTCCTGCTTATGGCTTCGACGCTTCTGGAGATCAAGGCGCGCATGCTGCTGCCGCGTGAGGAAGAAGAGGAAGAAGAGGGCGATCCCAGGGCGGAACTGGTTGCCCGCCTTCTGGAATATAAAAAATACAAGCTCCTTTCGGCCCAGATGCGGTCTTTGGAAGAGGGAAGCGATAAACTCTGGTACCGCGAGCAGGATCTGCCGCAGGAGGTGGCAAAGTACAAGCCTCCCGTGGACCTGGATCATCTGCTGAAGAATGAGACGGCGGAGAAGCTGCAGCGCATTTTTGATGAGATCATGCGGCGCCAGTCCGACCGTACGGACGAGGTCCATTCCCACTTCGGCGAGATCGAGCGGGAAGCGGTGCAGATCGGCGACCGGCTGGATTATGTGAAGGAGAGGGTCAGAAAACCCGGCCGGCACTCGTTCCGGAGCCTGCTCGGCAGCTCTGCGACCAAGCTGGAGATCGTCATCACTTTCCTGGCTATTCTGGAACTGATCAAGACCGGTGAGATCCGCCTGTCGGAAGACAGCACGAGAGACGATTTTACCCTGGAGGATAATGCGGCATGACGCGCGAAGCGATTTTAGAAGGAATACTCTTTGCCATGGGCGGCGCCGTGGAGCGCGAAGCGCTTGCGGAAGCCATGGAGATCACGCCGGAGGAGGTCGAAGAGGCCGCCGCCGCGTTAAAGGCGTCCTATGAGGAAGGCGAACGCGGCATCCGTCTGATCCGCCTCGGCGAAGCCTACCAGCTCTGCAGCGCGGAGGGCTGCTATGAGACGCTCATCAAGCTGGCCTCGCATCCGAAGCAGCCGGTGCTGACGGACGTGGTGCGGGAGACGCTGGCGATCATTGCCTACAAGCAGCCCGTCACCAAGGGCGAGATCGAACGGATCCGCGGCGTTTCCAGCGATCACGCGGTGAACCGCCTGGTGGAATTCGGCCTCGTGGAAGAAAAAGGCCGCCAGAACTCACCGGGCAGGCCGATCCTGTTCGGCACTACGGAAGAGTTTCTGCGGCGCTTCCAGATCGAAGGCTGCGAGAGCCTGCCGGAGCTGGATGCCGAGCAGCTGGCGGATATCGAGCTGCAGGTGGAGAGCGAAACGGCCAGCGCGGAAGCGGCCGAGCGAGAGCAGCAGGAAATGGTGAAGGTGGAGATCTGATGCAGCTGTCTGACCGGCTGGAAAAACTGATGGAACTTGCGGGGCGCGGCGTATGCGCGGCGGATATCGGGACGGATCACGCTTTTGTCCCGGCGGAGCTGGTGCGGCGCGGCGCTTTTTCGCGCGCGGTCGCATCGGACGTGCGTAAGGGACCGCTTAAGAGCGCCGAGGCGCATATCCGGCAGGCCGGGCTTTCGGAAAAGATCGAGCTCAGGCTCGGGGACGGGCTGAGCGTGCTTTCCCCCGGTGAAGCCGATGTGATCCTCATGAGCGGCATGGGCGGCGCGCTGATGAAACGCCTGCTTCGCGAGGGAGAGGCGGCGGCAAAGGCGGCCGGGCGCCTGATCTTATCGCCTCAGTCCGAGATACCCGCATTCCGCAGCTCCTTGCAGGAAAACGGCTTTGCGATCACGCAGGAGGCCGCCGTCTTTGAAGACGGAAAGTTCTACTTCTTTATGGCCGCGCAGCCCGGCAGACAGGAAGCCTGGACGGGCGCGGACAGACTGTACGGAAAGTACCTTCTGGAAGAAGGCGGCGAGGTGATCCGGGCCTATCTTGCCAAGCGGAAAACGCTGCTGGAAGGCATTCTGAGCGATCTTCAGAAGGCAGAAGGCACAAGGACGCAGGCAAGGCGCAGAGAGGCGGAAGAAGAGCTCCGCCTCACGGAAGAAGCCTTAAGATGCATGGCGGAAAGGCCGTCCGGCCCAGGGGAATAAAAAAAGTATTGATAAATAATAAACAAAGTGATAAAATACAGGGTGCTGTGAGAGTGCGTACCATAGATCCCTGTATTTTTTATGGCGCGCACAAAATCAAAGCTCACGGCAGGAAAGAAGGAAGTTGTTATGAAAAAGCTTCTGACTGTGATCCTTGCGCTTGCCATGGTGCTGTCTCTTGCGGCCTGCGGCGGCGCGGACAAGACTACTGTTGCTCCTGAAGGAACGACCAAAGCTGCGGATACGACCACGAAGGCTGCGGATACCGTGGAACCCGATAAGAACTATGTGATCCGTATCTACTCCAACTCCAACTCCAGCGAGCGCGTGACCTGGCTGATCCAGCAGGCCGAAAAAGCCGGCTTCAAGATCTCCCTGGACACCAACGAAGTCGTCAAGGGCGACACCGGCGCCGTGCAGGCTGCCGATGAAAAGAAGGACGGCGACCTGATCTTCGGTCTGAATGAGACCCGCTGGGGCCAGCTGATCGGCGGCACCTACGCGAACCTGAAGGTCCTGGACTGGACTCCTACCTGGGCTGATAAGGTCGGCGAGTACAAGTATGACGGCAAGGCCTACGGCATCGTCATCCAGAACGTCCTGATGCTGTACCGTGATGATGAACTCGGCACGAACGGCAAGGAAGTCTCCATGAAGCACTGGGCTGACATCGTGAACTGCGGCTACACCTGGTATCGTCAGGGCAAGGTCGGCGGCACCACCAACGCCAACATCAACTCTGCCATCCTGTACGCCTTTGTGGATCCTGCCTCCCCTGCGGGCGGCATCTCCGTTGACGGCTGGAAGACCCTGTGGAACTACTGCGCGAACGGCAAGTACACCGGCGACTCCTACGGCTTTGACGCCCTGAACCGCGGTGA
>CADCPP010000197.1 GCA_902803355.1 uncultured Lachnospiraceae bacterium
GCTCCTCCTTGATTCAGATGATATCGTACCGTGCTTGCGGAACGATATCGTTATTATAAAGGCGTTTCCCGCTAAGAAAGCGGAAAGAAAAGCATGCAGGCGCTCCGGCGCCTGTTTTTCATGCTATGATTACTCTGATGCATTATGATCTGCGGAGACCGCGCAGCTTTATGAGGAAACCGCAGCGCATTTTTAGGCAGAAGAGGAGACAGGATATGGGAATGACAAAGAAAAAGAGGTTCTTGCTTGATCTGCTCACTTTTCTCCTGACTCTTGGACTGGCGATCCTGTTTTCCCTTCTGCTTTCTCGTGTGGATAACGACAACAATCCCTTTGCCATGCCCGTCTTTATTCTGGCGGTGGCCGTGGTCGCAAGGCTCACGGACGGCTATTTTTGGGGGATCGCCGCCTCAATTGTCGGAACAGTGTGCGTGAACTATATGTTTACGCGCCCTTTCTGGGAATTCAACGTGACCTATCCCGGCTATCCGCTGACCTTTGCTTCTATGCTGATCGTTTCGTTCCTGATCAGCGCTCTGACGACACAGATCAAGCATCAGGAGCAGCTCCGCTTTGAAATGGAACGGGAGCGGATCCATGCGGATCTGCTGCGGGCCATCGCGCATGATATCCGCACGCCGCTTGCCGCGATCGTAGGGGCAAGCTCGGCCATAGAAGAGCAGACACTGCCGCCCGAAGAGCAAAGAGAGCTTGCGGCCGGAATCAGGCGGGACGCGAACTGGCTGGTGCGGATCACCGAAAACCTTCTGACCGTTACCCGTGTAACAGGGACGGAAACGCAGCTGCGCAAGGAGGATGAGGTCCTGGAAGAGATCATCGGAAGCGCGATCCTGAAGTATCACCGGACAGCCGGCGCGCTGCCGGTCACCGCGGATACGCTGCCGGATATTCTGACGGTCCCCATTGACGGGACGCTGATCGAGCAGGTGCTGATCAATCTGTTTGATAACGTGAGCGCGCATGCCGAAGGCGCGACGCAGATCTGGCTCCATATCGAAAAAGCGGAAGACTTCGTGACGCTTTCGGTGGAGGATGACGGAAAAGGCTTGTCTCCGCTCATGCAGACCGCCCTTTCGGAAGGCAGCCTGCTGCCGCCGGGCAGCCTGTCCGACAGGAAGCGGGATATGGGAATAGGACTTTCGGTCTGCCGCTCGATCGTGAGGGCACACGGCGGCGAATTAACAATGGGCAGCAGCAGGCGGCACGGCGGTGCACGTGCCAGCTTCACACTGCCGCGAAAGGATGCATGATGACAAATACAGCGCATCAAAAGATCCTGGTCGTGGAAGACGACCAGGGAATCAGCAGCTTTTTAAAAACGGTCCTGAAGTCGGCGGGCTATGACGTCCTGTTTGCGGAAACGGGCAAGAGCGCTCTCGGCATGATCTCGTCGCATTGTCCGGACTGCATCCTGCTTGACCTCGGTCTACCGGATATGGACGGCAGCGAGATCATCCGCAGCGTACGGTCCTGGACGCAGACGCCCATCATCGTGATCTCGGCGCGCGGCACGGAGAACGACAAGGCAGGCGCCCTGGATATGGGCGCGGACGACTATCTGACCAAGCCCTTCGGGACGGTGGAGCTTCTTGCGCGGATCCGGACCGGCCTGCGCCATACCCGCACCACGGCGGAGAATGAGGAGATCGCCCTGAGCGATATCTACACCGTGGACGAAATGACCGTGGATTACCGGAAGATGCGGGTCTATATCGGCGAGAAGGATGCCGGTCTGACGCCGCTTGAGTTCAGAATCGTAGGCCTTCTGGCCAAACACCCGGGCCGCGTACTGACGTACCGGACGGTGCTGCGGGAGATCTGGGGGCCGGCGGCGAGCCTGGACAATAAGATCCTGCGGGTCCACATGGCCAGCATCAGGCGGAAGATCGAAAAGGATCCGAACGAGCCGCATTACATCATCACCGAGGTGGGCGTAGGCTACCGCATGGCAGAAAAGCAGGGCTGATCGATACAGCCCTGCTTTTTCAGACAGATCGGTGATCTGTTTTATTTAAGATACCCTTCTCTTGCC
>CADCPP010000198.1 GCA_902803355.1 uncultured Lachnospiraceae bacterium
GATGATGATCGCGGCGGAAGGCCGTGTGAGAGAGGTCTGTCTGTACTTTGGCGGGAAGCTGCTGCGCGGCTGCAGGGCAACGAAGAGCTCTTCGGACGCTCTGGAGGCATTTGAATCTCCGAACGCGCCGCTGTTGGCTGAAGCCGGAATACGGATCAGATATCTGGAGCAGGCCTCCCCTGCCCTGCCTGCTGAAAATGGCTCTGCGTACGGAAGGACGGATAACGCTCTGCGGGAGGGCCTTCGCCTTCAGGAACTGGCCAATATTCCCATCGGGGTGATCAAGGTCTTTCCGGGGATTCAGTTCGAATTCTTCGAGCAGGTCATGACAGATAAGCTGAGAGGCGTGGTCCTGGAGACCTTCGGGACCGGCAACGTGCCGAGCTCGCAGAAGGCGCTGCTGCATATCATTGCGAAGGCGCATGAGAGCGGCAGCGTGATCGTGGCGCGCTCACAGTGCGCTCAGGGCGAGGTGCGTCTGGGAACATATGCGGCCAGCAGCGCACTGGTGGACATCGGCGCGGTGAACGGCGGCGATATGACCACGGAAGCAGCCCTGACAAAGCTGTATTATCTCTTCAGTAAGGGTTTGGAGGTCGATGAGATCAAGAGATTGATGGAGACGAACCTAAGAGGAGAGCTGACGGAGTAAAAAGAAAGGTTCATGAAAAAGTTAAAGAGAGTGGATCAGATCGATCAGATCCCGGATATCGTCGATGTGATGATCGGCGAAGGGAACGATAAGAGCGCGGGTCTCCGCGTTCTTTTTTTGCAGATATTCGGTCCAGACTGTGGTGAGGCCGACGGCTTTTGCGCCGTCCAGCTCGTGATCGCCGCCGTCGCCCACAAAGACAGCTTCCTCAGCGGGCACGCCGAGCCGTGAAAGCGCCAGATGGTAAAACTTCGGCTGAGGCTTCATCAGTCCTTCGCTGCAGGAGAAAATGGCTTCGTCAAAGAGGGGCGCCAACGGGCTTTCATCCCAGGCTTCGATATCGATGATATCCGCGTTGCTTAAGACTGCGAGCTTGAAGCCCTGGGCGCGCAGGGCCTGCACGGTCTCAAGGATGCCTGGACGCAGCTCGGTAAGCGCCTTGCGCATGCGGGCAAGACGGCCTTCAAGCACTGCGGCTTTCTGCGCCTCGCTTACCGGAAAGGGCAGGAGAGCGCAGGCGGCATCGATCAGTGTGGCGCCGTCTGCAAAGCCGCCGAGCGCGCGCTCACGGCAAAGCTCTTTGTCCCAGAAATAATGGCCCCATTCTTCCGGTGAAAGGCCAAGAGGATCGCATTCTAAGTGCTCTAACTCCCTGCGCGGGTCAGCCAGAGTAAAAAACATATCGAAAAGGATGGCTTTTTTCATGGTTTTATGTTGAAGCTGTGTGCGGGGGCGTCACGCGCCACGGAGGGGAAGGCCTTCTTATTTCTTCTCCACACTCTTTCCGCGTTTGCTGACCAGGTTGGCGCGGTCCGCAATGGAGTTTTTGTGCGGCCTGTAGTTAGGGCCTGCCACAGCGGCTGCCTCTTCCGCGGCTGCTTCTTTCTCGGCGATCAGGTCGCGGCCTTCTTTTTTCGCTTCGGCAACCGCCAGTTTGTGGGCTTTTTCGGCTTCCTTTGCGGCTGCCTTTTCCGCTTCCTTCTTCTGATTGTAGGCCTCGGCCTTTTCTTCAGCCTCGGTCGCGATGTGCGGCGCGTGTTTGTTGAAGCGGCTGTTGAAACGGTCACCCATCGTTTCCTTCAGGATGTTCCTGAACAGCTCCTTCTGCGTATCCTTGAAGGCGCGGAGAGGGATCAGAAAGAGATCGGATCCCGAAGTGTAGACCAGAAACGCATGACGCGTTTCAAAGGCACAGGGAAACTCCTTAAACAGCCCCGAAGAGTTGAAGGCCTTTTCCGGTATCCGGAAGGTCATGCGGGTATCCGTAAAGCGCAGAATGCTTTTCGCGTTCAGCATGCTGGCGGAAGACCTGGCATAACGGGAAATGCTGCGCTCCAGCAGGGTGATCTGCCAGAGCAGCCAGAAGACGGCCACGCTCGCAATGTATCCGCTGGGCATCCAGTATTCCATGACGCCGGTCCGGACAAGGATCATGTGGATCAGAAACAGGATCAGCACCCCCACGCTGATGTAGAAGAACAGCATCTTGTTCAGCAGCAGATGGATATAGTAATTGGCCGCGCGGAAATCCTGCTTGGTCACGGTGAAATGAACTTCCTGAGTCTGCATACAAGCTCCTTTCGGACAGAATCATGCGTTACGCTTCGGGGCTGCCGCTTAACGAAGGATCACTTTGAACATTTCCTTGATGTTAAGCGCATTTCCTTTATAAAGACTCATCAGACTGTAAACTTTTCCGGCAAAATAGGAGGCGAGAACGGCTAAGCCGCCGGTGAGCAGGACGCTGACGAGGCCCGCCCAGACAGGGATCTGCCCCATCAGCAGCCTTGCCGGGGTGACCAGAATAGCGGTGTAAGGCACAAAGTCATACCACATGATCATATCCGGCGTGCCGCTGCCGTTTCCGATACAAACGCGCAGCACGAGAAGGAAGCTGATGACCAGAATGAGCTGGTTGATCTGCATGGCGGCAGACAGTTCTTCCGGCTTGGAGGCAAAGCTGCCAGACACACCGGCCATGGCGCAGTAGAGCAGAAAACCGGCCGCGATCAGCAGCAGAGCAAGCAGGATCCGGACGGGAGAAAAGAAGCCGGTCACCTGCTTCAGATAATCAAAGAAGCGGAGGATGCCCATGGTGCTCTGCGGGTGGATACTGCGGGCAAGCTTTGCGCCGAGCGCGCAGCCGCCGGCAAGGCCTCCGGCCCAAAGCAGAAGCTGCAGCAGCGAACTGACCCAGACAGCCAGAACTTTGCCGAAGACCATGGCCCTCGGTTTTACCGAGACCAGGAAGGTATCCATCAGCTTGGATGTCTTTTCCAGGATCACATGATTGGCTACGGTATTGCTGTAAAGCAGGACCATAAAGTAGATCAGCATGATGTTCACATACGGCAGCGCCATCCCGGCAATATCACGGATCATGGAGAAACCGTCATCATCTTCCGCAGAGGAAGATTCGACGAGAACAGGGGTATAGACCGCATCCATCTGCGCCTCGCTTAACGACATCTCCTGTGCAAGAAGCTGGGGCAGTGAGGCGGCATAGGCTTCTGTCATGGCATAGGCCATTTCGGTCTCCGCCTTGGAAGCGTCTTTTCGCGTAAGCGCAAACAGCTGATAGCCTTGCTCCGTCTGACGGATCACGAGCACGCAGGCGCCTTCGCCCTGCGCGTCCGCGGCGCTTCGCGCTTCTTCAAGGCTGCTGCAGTGATGATGCCCTATCCCGCCGTACACTTTCGTCAGAGAATCCCAGGCATAGCCGTCTTTGGTCTCAGTCACGTAATAAACATCCGTGATGAGGCTCATGTAGTCTGTATTATCCGCAGGAGCACCCGGATTTTCCGAATCCGGAGCGCTGCCTTCTTCTCTGCCCCTTTCAGCAAGGGGCAGCAGCACCGCAGGGATCAGAAACAGAAGCAGCGTGATCGCGATCGTCCAGCCCTTCCATTTGCTGCCGCCGGCGATCCGCTGAAAGGTAAAGGAAAAAACCTGAGGGAAGCCTTTCATACGCGCACCTCCTTTCCTCTGGCCATCCGGAGGATATTGCCGAGGCTGAGACGTTTGCCTTTATAGATGATGAGGCCGGAATAGACCTTCGCGGCCAGCAGGGTCAGCAGCAGGATAAAGAACAGCTGTACGGCCCAGCCGATGGCCACGGGGCCAAAGCCGACCTTGCCGTACATGTACAGCGTGGGTGCGGAAAACATGGAGATCACCGGAATGATGGAGAAGGCTTTCGCCGCATTGCCGTGGGTCAGACCGCCAGCGGTGGCGAAGATCGAGACCATATAGCCGGCCATGATCAGCAGCATGCACAGACTCATGGCGCCGCCGGAATCTTCAATGCTGGAGCAGCCGGCGCCGCAGATCCCGCCCAGGATGCCGAAGGCCAGAAAGCCGAGCAGCGAGGTGATCAGGAGCACAGCCAGGACGTCCGGGCCAAGATCCAGCTTAAGGATGTTCGTCAGATAGTTTTCCGTCCCGGAGGTATCCATAAACAGGCCGGATACCGTGCGGGAGATCAGCATGCCGCCGATCAGCACCACGTAATAGAGCAGGGCATAGAGCAGAGAGGCCAGTACTTTGCCGAGCAGCAGGGCGCCGGGCTCAACGGAGACCAGCAGAAGATCGACCAGTTTGGACTGCTTTTCTTCCACAACGGCGCGGATGACAAAGCTGACGGACAGGATGCTGACCATCATGAGCAGGACAGACAGACCCAGCTGGACCATATAACTGCCCTGATCAAAGCCCTCGTCTTCCTCGGCGGGACCTGCAGGATCATCGGTGATGCTGCTGCCGGAAGGATCGTCTGCCTTTTCACGGGAGAACTCGGCGTATTCTTCATCCGTCATGATATAGGTGTCGGGATAATAGGCAAGGACATTCACGGCAGCTTCGGAAAGACCTGCCGCAAGGAGCTGCTGCTCCTTTAAAAACTGCGCGGTGATCTGCGCGGCATAGGAGACAGAGCCGTAGGCGGAACCCGTAAGCTGGGTGACGATGAGGCCGTCCGGACTGTCCGTGATGCGCAGATCGGCTTTGTCACGCAGATCGGCAGAGGCTTCCTGCATGGTGCCGACACCTTCCTCCTCAAGACGCCCGGCAAGGCCGGAGAGGGAAAGAGTGGTCTGGTTGTCAATGAGGAAGGTATCGCTGCCGCCGCCGTTGCTGCCTCCGCGGATGAGGGAGAGCGCAGGCACCGAGATGAGCGCGATCAGCAGCATAACGAGGAGCGAGCGCCGGTTCGCTTTGGATTTTAAGAGCTGCCGGAAGGTAAAGTGAAAGACCTTTCCCGTTCCGGCAAAGGCATTACGCTTCATGGATATGCTCCTCCCCGACCTTTTCGACAAAGATCTCATGCAGAGACGGCTCCCGAAGATCGTAGGTGATGACCGGGATACCGGCACTGATCAGTGCGCTGAGAAGAGAGGCAGCCTGGCTTTCCCCGCTCACCTTCAGCTCGTATTCGTTTTCCTTTTCGGACAGGATTTCGATCCCCGCCTGTGCAATATACAGCGAGGCGTCAGCCTCGCATTTTAAGTGGAGATGCACGCGGCCGTAGCTCTTTTTGATCTCGTTCAGATTGCCCTGCAGGACCGTATGGGAACGGTTCAGGATCGTGATATCCGTGCAGAATTCCTCCACGGTGGCCATCTGGTGCGAGGACATGATCAGGTACTTGCCCTTTGCGATTTCGTCACGGATGACGTCGCGGATGAGGTCCGTGTTCACGGGGTCAAGACCCGAGAGCGGCTCGTCCAGCACGATGAGCTCGGGATCGGAAAGGAGAGCGGTCATGAACTGAATCTTCTGCTGATTGCCCTTGGAGAGCTGCTCGGCAAGCCTCGGCTTTTCCTTCCTCGGGCCGCCAAGCCGCAGCGGCTTTTTCTGCTGCCCGAGCATGTCGGAGGAGGGTTTAAAAGCATTCGGATACAGATATTCTTCCACATCCAGCCGCTTCGCGAGCGAACGGATGCGCGCCTTGGCATCCTCCTTCGATACGCCGCGCAGCGAAGCGAAATACAGCAGCTGATCCATCAGCTCGTACTTGGGGTACAGGCCGCGTTCTTCGGCAAGATAGCCGATGTTGCAGCTTTCCGTGGTGAGCGGAGCGCCGTTCCAGAGGACCTCGCCGCCGTCTTTGGCCAGCATGCCCAGCATCATGCGGATGGAAGTGGTCTTTCCGGCACCGTTGGTCCCCAGCAGCGCGTACACGCCGGGGCCGTCCATCGTGAAGCTCAGGTCCTCTACGACGACATTGCTGCCGTATGTTTTGTGCAGATGTGAAACGATCAGACTCATGATGTTCCTCCAAAAAAAGGTGATGAAAAAGGCGGCCCTGACCGGACCGCCGGCCGCTTTGTTATTTCAGGATCCGCTGATCAAAGGCATCGTAGGCCAGCAGCAGGGCGCTGCCGATAAGGACACCTCCGATCACATCGGTCAGCCAGTGCTGCCCGCAGAAAAGACGGAAGAGAATGGTCAGGACCATGAGGACCTGGCAGCAGATGACCACGGCTTTTCGGGTCTTCGCGTCGGCAAGCCGTGTTTCAAACTGCATGGCCGCCGAACCGAAGAGGACGATGGCAAGCATGGTATGAGACGAAGGGAAGGAGGCGGCCAGCTCGCCGTCCTCCAGAACAGGCCGGTAGTTGATGATCAGCTTTTCAAAAAGAATATAGATCAGAACGACCGCGATATACAGCTCGCCAAGCAGGATCAGGTCCCGGTCGACCTTGTACAGACTTTTGCTTCTGATGAGCTGCAGCAGCCCGAGCAGGGCAAAGAAGACCGCAGTCAGGATGGCGATATAGCCGAGGATCTTGGACAGGGTGTACAGCAGGGCGTTCTCCCCGGTCAGCTTGAAAAAGGCGCCGTTAAGGGCGGCAAAACCGACGGAGCTTCCGTTCGGACCGATGGCCTTGACATCCACCAGCTTCAGCAGAGCGATCAGCATCAGAAAGAGGGCAAGACATAGTCCTGCGGCAATAGGTTTCAGCTTGTCGTTTTTCATAGGGACCTCCTTAGCGGTCAGCGTCTTTGATCACGGTTTCAGCGCAGCGGCGGATGGCACCGAAGGTCTCGTCGCTGATATAATGCTCTACCTTGCAGGCGTCTTCTTCGGCGGCCTCCGGAGAGACCCCGATGTATTCGAGGATCTGAGTAAGGACCTGATGGCGCTCAAAGATCTTGGAGGCGCGGGCGCGGCCGGCCTCGGTAAGCGTGATGGCACCGGTGCCGCTGTCCACGGTAATGAAGCCGTCTTTCTTTAAGATCCCCATGGCACGGCTCACCGATGGCTTGGAGAAATTCATGTATTCGCTCACGTCGATTGCACGGACGAGGGGCTGCTCTTTCGACAGACGCAGAATGGTTTCCAGATACATTTCACCGGATTCCTGCATAACGGTACCTCCTTAAAACAATACTTTATCTTATCATATAGGAAGAAAGAACGCAAGTTTTCGGTACTCCTCAGTATTCGATCCCTTTCCTGGCTTCGAGACCTTGATCATACGGATGCCGGATCTTTTTCATCTCAGTGAGGTAATCGGCCAGCTCGCGCAGCGCAGGCGACGGGTCTCTTCCGGTCAGAACGATCTCCAGATCATCCGGCCGGCGGACAAGGAGATCCAAAAGCTCCTGCTCCGGCACGAAGCCGCAGTTTACGGCAGGGATGATCTCATCCAGAACCAGCAGGCCATAGCCGCCTTCGGACGGCGCCTCCTCACCCGGCAGGCATTGCTGGCCGAGACACAGCCCTTCCGCTTCCCGCAGCAGGCCGGAAAAGGCCGCCTTTGCGCGGGAAAACTCCTCATCATCCATGGTCCAGACAAAGCCGAAAGGCTCCGTGACCACGCGCACGTCAATGCCCGGGACAGCCTTCAGGACAGGAATCTCGGAAGAAGAGCCGACCTTTAGAAACTGGGTAAACAGAAC
>CADCPP010000199.1 GCA_902803355.1 uncultured Lachnospiraceae bacterium
ATTTCTCGCCTTCCAAGACCATGCGTGTCGCGCAGAATCTGTACGAAGGCATTCATCTGGAAGGCGAAGGCACGGTCGGTCTGATCACTTATCTGCGTACCGACAGTACCCGCATTTCCGCAGAGGCGGACGCTGCTGCGCGGGACTACGTGCGTGATACTTTCGGCCAGGCGTATGTGGGCAGAGGCGAAAGCACCGCGAAAGCCGGAGAGCATATCCAGGACGCGCACGAGGCCATTCGCCCGAGCAGCATTGCGCGCACGCCGCAGGCCGTGCGGAGCGGCCTCGGCCGGGATGAGTACCGCCTGTACAAGCTGATCTGGGAGCGCTTTGCGGCAAGCCGCATGGCGGATTATGAATATGATTCCACACGGATCACGGTAAGCGCGGGAAATGTTCCCTTCCGCGTGACGGCCGCCGTTCCTTCCTTTGAAGGCTTCCGCGCCGTCTGGTCAGCCGACGAAGAGAAAACAAAAAAGGATAAGACACTCAAGGGGATCGGCGAAAACAGCGTCTTTTCCGATCCGCAGTTCGATCCGAAACAGCACTTTACCCAGCCGCTGCCGCATTACACGGAGGCCTCGCTGGTGCAGGCCATGGAGACATGCGGGATCGGCCGCCCGAGCACGTACGCGCCGACCATCGCCACGCTGAATGACCGCCACTACATCCTGAAGGAAGGCCGCAACCTGTTTGTGACCGAGCTTGGCGAGACGGTCAACAAACTGATCCTGCAGTCTGTTCCCATGCTGGCAGATAAAGATTTTACGGCTGAGATGGAAAAGCAGCTGGACAAGGTCGCGGATGGCGAGCGGCCGTGGAAGGAGCTGCTGAGGGAGTTCTGCCCTCCTTTCCTGGAGAAGGTCGATGCGGCAAACAAGGATCTGGAACGGGTCAAGGTGGCAGATGAGGAGACCGATGAGATCTGCGAGCGCTGCGGCCGGAAGATGGTCATCAAGTTCGGCCCGCACGGAAGATTTCTGGCCTGCCCGGGCTTTCCGGAATGCCGCAACACCCGCCCGCTGCTGGAAAAAGCCGGCTGCAAATGCCCGAAATGCGGAGGAGAGCTGATCATCCGCAAGACGAAAAAAGGCAGACGCTTCTATGCCTGCGAACATGCGCCGGAGTGCGATTATATGAGCTGGAACCGGCCGAAATCAGCAGACAATAACCTGGAAATAAGCGAAAAAACCGAATGAATGCCGAAATAATTTCAAAAAATACTTATAAAAGAGAAAAGCATTCTTAAATTTTCTGAAAATTGGATTGCAAATCTGCCGGCCCGGCGTTATGATGAGTTCGTAATGCCTTGCCGGCATTTTTCCTATATGGCAAGAGGTGAAGGAGAAGAAGATGAGCGTAGAATTACTGGATCGGATCCGTAAGGTCAATAAACTGCTGCATACCAGCACGTCCAACGTATTTGTGTTTAACGATATCTGCCTGGCCTTAAGCGAAGCCATGGCGTCCAATGTTATGGTCATGAGCCGCAAGGGAAAGATCCTCGGCCTCGGCAATACGAACCCTGACCTTGCGGAAGCCAACTGGACGGCGGCCACTGTCGGCATGGTGATCGACCCGCAGCTGAACGGGCGGCTGCTGAACATTCTTTCCACCCAGGAGAATGTCCATCTGGAGACCCTCGGCTTCGATGCCGAAGCCAACAGGCGCTATCATGTGATCGTCACGCCGGTCGAGATCGCGGGGGAGCGGCTCGGGACCTTTTTCATCTACCGGAAAGAGAAGGAATACGGCATCGACGACATCATTCTGGCGGAATACGGCTCTGCCGTGATCGGACTGGAAATGGTGCGTGCCATGGATGAAGAAAGTGCGGAGGAGCTGCGGAAACGCCAGAATGTGAACCTGGCCATCGGCACGCTCAGCGCGACCGAGGTCGAGGCTGTGAAATATATATTCCAGGAGCTGAGCGGCAATGAAGGCATTCTGGTGGCGAGCAAGATCGCGGACAGCGCCGGCATCACCCGTTCGGTGATCGTGAACGCGCTGCGCAAGCTGGAAAGCGCCGGCGTGATCGAATCACGCTCTTCGGGCATGAAGGGGACGTTTATCAAGATCAAAAACGATCTCATTAAAGAAGAGATCAGAAAAATGACGGCAGAATAAGGACGGAAGCGCTGAGTTCACCATGGAGTATACAAAGGAATCGATCAGCCGCCTTGTGGCGGCACAGAAGGAATACTTTGCGAAGGGCGAAACGCTGGATGCCGCCTTTCGCCTTTCTATGCTGAATAAGCTTCGCGAAGCAGTGAAGAAGCAGACGCCTGCCCTTATCCTCGCGCTCGGAAAAGACCTTTCCCGCGCGCCGCAGGAGGCATATCTTACCGATATCGGGCCCCTCCTTGCGGAGATCGACGAGACAAAAAAGGGGCTGCGCAGATGGGCAAGGCCGGAGACGCATTTCAGCGGACTTGCCTGCTTTCCCAGCCTCATCACGAAGGTCTACAAGATGCCCTACGGGACCTGCCTCATCATCAGTCCCTTCAATTTCCCGGTGCTGCTCTCGCTCGGCGTTCTTGTGGCGGCGATCGCGGGCGGCAATACGGCCGTGCTGAAGGTAAGCGCCAAGGCGCCGGCCTGCGCGGATGCGGTCGCGCAGCTTGTGGCAGAAACCTTCCCCCCGGAATATGTCACGGTGGTCCGGGGCGGTCACGATACGGCAGATCTGCTGCTTGAGGAGCGCTTTGACAAGATCTTTTATACCGGCTCTCCGCGGGTCGCAAAGCATATCATGACAGAGGCGGCAAAGAACCTGACGCCTGTGGGCCTTGAGCTTGGCGGAGAGACGGGCAACTGGTGCATCGTGCGAAAGGACGCGAACCTGAAGGATGCGGCGCGGAAGATCGCCTTCATGAAGATCCTGAATGCCGGCCAGGTCTGCATCAACATCAACCAGGTCGCGGTGGAGGAAAGCGTCGCGGAACGCTTGGTAAATGAGCTGAAGAAGGTCATCGGAAAGCAGCTTGGCGACGCGCCGGAAAACAATCCGGAGTATCCCCGCCTGATCAGCCGCGCGGCCTGGGAAAAATGCGCGGCGGAGGCGGAGCATTACCGGGAGCGCATCGTCTGCGGCGGAAAGGGGAATGCGGAGAGCCTCCGCTACGCGCCCACACTCATTTATCCGGTGGGGACAGATGAGGAGATCGTAAGTCACGAGCTGTTCAGCCCGCTGCTGCCCGTTGTTCCGTACAAAGAGGAGGAAGAGGAGCAGCTCCTGCAGACCGTCGCCTCCCGCGAGCATGGCCTTGCCCTTTATGTGTTCACGAAGGATAAAGCCTGGGCAAGGCGCGTGATGCAGACGCAGCAGTACGGCGGCGGATGCGTGAACGAGGTCTGCCTGCACCTGATGGTAAAGGGCGTGCCCTTCGGCGGCACCGGGCATTCCGGCATGGGCGCCTATCACGGCGTATGGGGCTTTCGGGAGTTTACCCACCCGAGCACAGTGCTGTGGGGCAGAACGCGCTTTAACCTTTCGCTCCGCGAGCATCCTTATACGGAGAAAAAACAGAAGATACTCAATATGGTGGAAAAATAAATGGCTTTTCTGGAACTGAAGAATATCGGCAAGATCTATGTGTCCGGGGCGAACGTGGCTGTCGGCATCCGCGGCGTGAATCTCTCCTTTGAAAAGGGAGAGTTCGTGGCGGTCACCGGCGAATCGGGGTCCGGCAAATCGACCTTGCTGAATGTGATCAGCGGCATGGACGCCTATGAAGAAGGCGAGATGCTGATCGAAGGAAACGCGACCTCGCACTATGTGGAGGCAGACCGCGAGGAATACCGCGAACAGTATATTTCATTTATTTTCCAGGATTACAACATTCTGGAATCCTTTACCGTGCTGCAAAACGTGGAGCTGGCGCTGATGCCGTCCATTCCGGACAAGGCAAAGAGGCGTGCAAGGGCGGTTGAGCTCCTTAAACGCGTGGGCCTCGGAGACCGGCTCCACCAACGCGGAAGCAAGCTTTCCGGCGGTCAGAAGCAGCGGACAGTCATCGCCCGCGCGCTCGCCAAGGACAGCCCCATCATCCTTGCGGATGAACCGACCGGCAACCTGGATTCCGAGAGCGCGAAGGAGATCATCGCCCTGTTAAAAGAGGTCTCCCGGGACCGCCTGCTGATCATGGTGACGCATAATCTCGACGAGGTCGCGGCGCATGCGACGCGCGAGATCCGCGTGTTTGACGGCAAAGTGGTCTCGGACGTAAGGCTGCGGGAACCTGCCCCGCCGGCAGAAGAGGATGCTCCTTCCGCTCCGCAGAAGGCAGAGCCTGCCGGAAAAGAGGCAAAGCGGCGGCGCATCCGGGACGGCATCACGCTCGGCCGCGCCATGTTCGGCGCAACGCCGAAGCTTTCTCTTTTCCTCTGCCTGCTGATGCTGCTGGGGACACTCGGCCTGCTTTCGGTCACCGGCCAGTGCGGCAAGGTCCCGGAGATGCTTTCCTCCCCGACCATGTTCGCGCCCATGGAGGGGCGCCTTGTGGTGACGCGGAGCGACGGTGCGGCGTTTGAAAAAGGAGAACTGGAAAAGATCGCCGATGAGACCGGCGCCTTAAGCTTTCTGCACTACGACTATCTGCTGGATGCCTTCCGGGAGGAGGGGACTGCCAATGCCTATCTTGCGGAGAGAGACCGGCGCCTGTACCTAAAGCCTGTCTTCGGCGAGCATTTTTCCGGCCGGATCTACGGCAGGGAGCCGCGGGAGGAAAACGAAGCCCTGCTGTATCTTCCCATCTCCATGAAGCCGCAAGCCGGCTCCGGAGACGATATCGTGCGCCACGTTTCCTGGTGCCGCCTGGTCTTTGACGTGGTCGGCGTGCAGTACTATCTGGACAACAACCTTCCGCCGAAGCTGGTGCTCACTGAGGACGGCTTTTCCTGCGCGCTTGCCGCCTGCCTGCTAAACGATGCCGGAAAGCAGCTCCGCGTCGGCTTTGCCAAGGGCACAAGCCGTACGCAGGTGCAGACGATAACCCAGATCATTCCGGCCTTTGACCTTCCTCTTGACAAGGTCTACGTGTCCGGACAGGCCTTTACCGGGGC
>CADCPP010000200.1 GCA_902803355.1 uncultured Lachnospiraceae bacterium
AACCCCCTGACACGTCATACGCACACAGCCTGCTTTCTGAAAAGAAGTCCTGCTGCGCAATTCCAGTATACGCACATCTTTCGACAAAATTCCAGGACATTTGTCCCCGATTTACGCCGCTTTTCCAGGAAACAGCGGGACAATTGTCCTGGATTTTTCTGCTGCGGCTCCGCTAAAATAAAAGCGGATGAACCCCCTGTCCAAAAACATGTCGGAGGTGAACCTTTCAAAAACAAAATGTGTCCGTTTGTCAACAAACAGTCGGCAGGTCATGGAAATGAACCTGTTTTGCGATGATGAAAGGAATGACGATGATGAAAAAAATAGCCCTGATTTGTGTCCTGAGCATGCTGCTCTGCATTTTTGCGGGCTGCAGCAACACTTCAACCACTCCGACGGAGGCCGCCGCACAGCAGACAGAAGCGGCTGCTTCACAGAACGGAGCACCCGCAGAACCTGCAGCGCCGACCGAAGCGGAAGCGCCGGCTGCGGAAGCCAACTGGCGTGTCGCCATGATTACGGACTACGGCGACATCACGGACCAGTCCTTCAACCAGACGACTTTTGAGGCGGGCAACAACTGGTGCAAGGAAAACAACATCGACTTTACCTATTATAAACCGACCGCAGACTCGACCGAAGCCAGAGTCGCCTCCGTCGATCAGGCAGTCGCTGACGGCTACAATGTCCTTCTGATGCCAGGCTTCGCTTTCGCCGATACGGTGAAGGAGACCGCGGAAGCCAACCCGGACGTTCGCTTTATCGTCCTGGACGTAGGAGAAGGAGACTATGGAGACTATGTTCTGCCGGAAAATGTCTATTCTGCCGTGTACAAGGAGGAGTTGGCGGGCTATATGGCCGGCGTTGCGGCTGTCAAGCTTGGCTATACGCATCTTTGCTATCTCGGCGGTATGGCGGTCCCGGCGGTCATCCGCTATGGCTACGGCTTTGTGCAGGGCTGCAACGCCGCTGCGGAAGAGCTCGGGATCGCAGACGCGGTCACGGTGGAATATGTCTACGGCAACCAGTTCTACGGCGATGCGGATATTACGGCATTCATGGATACGATCTATTCCATCGGGACCGAGGTCTGCTTTGCAGCCGGCGGCAGCATCTACCAGTCCGCCTGTGAGGCGGCTGCCAAGGTCGGCGGCAAGCTGATCGGCGTCGACGTGGACCAGGCTGCGATCATCGACGCGGACTACGGCGAGGGCATGACCGTCACATCCGCCATGAAGGGCCTGTATACAACGGTGGTGACGGCTCTGTCGGATCTGATCCTCAACAACGCTTGGGACAACTACGCAGGCAAGGTCGCCTCTCTGGGTCTGGTCTCGGATAATCCGAATGAAAACTATGTGCAGATCGCACCTTCGACCCAGTATGAGGATGGGAAATTCACAGAGCAGGATTATCTGGATCTGGTCGGACGCATGTACCGCGGTGAGATCACGGTTTCTGACGATATCACCAAGGAACCGGCTGTCTCGATCACGGTCAATTATCTGGGGAATATCAAGTAATTCGGCAAGGCGGGAAAACCCGCGCGTGCAGCCGGCAAAATGAGAAGCTGTAGAGGCTTCTCATTTTGCTTAAAAGAGACGGATGCGGTATTCCACAGTCTTGAATAAACCGAAAAACGGTGGTATAATCAATTGAAAAAAAGAAATAATCGGGTGGTCAGAACATTCAGGAAGAAGGTTACGAGTTATGCGGCAGCATGTGGCAGAAACCCTTTTGACGACGCTTTCCAAGGATATCCTGCAAACGGCTAAGCTCCAGAGCTATGCGCCGGGAGAAGTCATCAAGCA
Organism: uncultured Lachnospiraceae bacterium; assembly: GCA_902803355.1. Classification (GTDB taxonomy): domain Bacteria; phylum Bacillota; class Clostridia; order Lachnospirales; family Lachnospiraceae; genus UBA6987. Next base: position 1,812 of record CADCPP010000200.1, read on the forward strand.
GGCGGGAACCTCTTTTTGCCATTTCTGCATTCTTGCGAAGGGAACGGCAAAGCTGATCTACGAGGATGCCGAAAACAGACCGCTGATCATTGATCTGTACCATACCGGCGACTTCTTCGGAGAGATGGAAGCCATTGGCATGCAGACCGATGATCGCAGCATCATCGCCATGACGGAGTGCACCGTTTACCAATTTACGATGGAGCAGTTCCTGTTCCTGTGGAATGAACACAGCGAGCTTTCCCGCTATATTCTTTACGTCCACTGTGAACGGCTGATTCGCGCAGGGGACGATAAGATTCATTCGGAGCTTATGTTCCTGCGAGAGAAGGTCTTCCGGCTGATCCAGGAGAATTTGAGCAGCACGAACTATTATCTGTATACCAAGGACGTTCTGGCGGAGATGGCAGGCTGCTCGATCCGCAGCTTGAACAGGGCGCTTTCGGAGCTGAACCAGATGAAGCTTATCACGCTCTCCTCCGGCCGGATCCGTCTGAAGGTTTAGAAAAGGGGCGAGCTATGGTTACAGGCTTCCTGTTACAGCAAGTGCTCGACTTGCAGGAGGGCATTCCATTTTCGCGGGCGTCCTCTGTCCAGGGGGCAGTCACATAAGCAAGCGGTCTTTTCATGACATCGTCCTTTCTCCCGTTGATCGGGTTTGCATTTGGGTACAAAAAAACGCCGCTCTGCGCGACGCTGCCCTGCCGGGCCGTTTTTGCTTTTGCAGCAATCTCCGGCTGTGACAATTCCTCTTTTCGTTGAAAAAAGAGCGGGTTGTGATATACGCTGTTATAGAATCGAAACAGACTGCCGGGATCGCCGGCGCCGAGGGACGGGTCTATCAGATGCGCACCCGCTTTGCCCAGCCCGCCCCGCTGCCCACGGGCTACACCGACACCGTCTTCGCCGGCTCCACCCGCGCCGACGCCCAGGAAGAAGGCCGGCAGGAAGGCAGCCCCTGCAATCCGGGAAATGATGATCTTGGAGGCCGTGCAGTCGGTTTCCCTTTCAGCTTTACCATAAGAGGAATTTTTAAGGGGAAACAAAGGGAAAAGAGAGATGAATGGTAAACGCTTTTTGCTGACTGCGGCCAACCGGGGTTACACTTATTGAAAAGGGCATGTTGCAAAATGCTCTGTCATTTCGAGAGACCGCGAGAAATCCGTTCCTATTTCACGCTTTTTCACGTGAAAAGTACGGATTTCTCGGTCGCAAGCTCCCTCG
>CADCPP010000201.1 GCA_902803355.1 uncultured Lachnospiraceae bacterium
CAGCCGATGAAGTTCATCTCCTCCGACGGCTTCACCATCTACGTGGGAAAGAATAACCTGCAGAATGAAGAAGTCACCTTCAAACTGGCCTCGGGAGGCGACTGGTGGTTCCATGTCAAGGGCCAGCCCGGTTCGCATGTCATCGTCAAAAGCGAAGGCAGAGAGCTGCCCGACCGCTGCTTTGAAGAAGCTGCGGCGCTTGCCGCCTGGTACTCTTCCGCTCCCCGCGGAGAAAAGACCGAGGTAGACTATACCCTGAAAAAAGAGATCAAAAAACCGGGCTTATACAAGCCCGGCATGGTGATCTATCATACGAATTATTCCCTGACGATCATTCCTGCGCTTTTGCCACATCAGCCATAAGGAACGCCGACAGCTCATCCAGCAGCTGCTGGATCTTCGCATTCTGCATCTCGTCTTCTCCCTGCAGCAGCTTGTCCGTAAAGCTGTTCATGGCGGAATAATAGCCATCCGTTACGACGACCCTGCGGGTCACATACGGCATCTGCGCCACCAGTGCGGATGCCGTTTCGTCATTTTTCAGAGCCCTGTTCTTCAGGGCCTTGCTGTTGACCGGAATGGTTCCTTCCGACTTATAGCGTGAAAGCTGTTTGTCTTCCGCATTCAGATAATCCGCGAGCTCATGGCAGATCGCAATGCGTTCCTGATCCTTTTTCGGTGCAACGCCGATCAGGATGAAGGTGCCGGGAGAAGCCAGCGGGATCTCTCCGTCTTCCGTCGTCACAACAGGAAGAGGGGCGGCCGCATAATTATCCCCCAAGAGCATTTTGATCTCCGCGGTCTGGTAGCTGTCTGCGATCACCGCAGCGCTCCGTGCCTGATCATAAGAAAACGTGATGACCGGGCTGCCCTCGACCATGAGGAAGTTGGATTCAGACAGTAAAGAACGGATCATTTTCGCCGCTTCAAGTCCCTTTTCGGTATAATAATCGCAGGCAACGGAAGACACCTTCCCGTCCGTTCTGATCTCCGTCTGATAGTGCAGGCCGAAGGAAGAAAAGATCAGGGCAGGGAACAGCGTGTTTTCAGATCCCATGGTAAAGCAGTGATCGGCTTCCTCACAAGCGGCAGCGATCTTTGAAAAGTCCGTATGCTCTTCTATCCTGCTCGTGTCATAGTAAAGGAGCAGGGTGTGCTCCAGCCCGGAGGGGTAGGCATAAAGCGCCTCTTCTGCCTGCGCCGCAGCGATCGCGGAAGCTTCCGTATTATTTCTGATATTTTCCGCAGTCTTGTCCGGGATCTTGCTCAGAAGTCCCGCTTTCTGCAGCTGGTCAAAATCGTCGGAATAGAAGTAGAACAGATCCGGCATTTCCTCGATATCCGGGAGAACCCCTTCTTCCAGACTGGTATCGGTCGCTTCATTCATGCGGCTGATCAGATCTTCTGCTCTGACGGGCTTGACACTGATCAAGACCGTTTCCGCATACTGCGGATTCGCGGACAGGAAAGCGGCACAGTGCTTTTTCACGATCTCTTCTTCATAGCTGAGCGCCCAGACAATGATCTCCTTCTGCGGAGCCGCCGTCTCTGTCTGCGTAACTTCCTCCGTGCTGCCCGAGGCGGAAGGAGATTCCGTGGTGACCGCCTGCGTCTGCACTGTATCTGTCTGTGTTCCCTCTGTCTGCCTGTTATCCGGCTGCAGAGAGCAGGCTGACAGGAGCAGAAGTCCCGCAAGCAGCAAAGCTGTTATTTTTTTCATGAGGTGCTTCCTCCGTTTCTTTCATAGATCTCCAGGCGGTTTTCTTCCATATCGCGCTTGCTCAGGGAAACGCCCGGGTATTTTTCGCTGAAATAATCCTTCAGCGCCGAAGCAAAGGCAAGGGAGCGGTGCTGTCCGCCGGTACATCCAAGACCGACGACGAGGCGGCTCTTTCCTTCCTTCAGGTACAGCGGCACAGAATACTCCAAAAGGTCCCGGATCTTCCGGTACAGGGTCTGCCCTTCTTCATTTTCCAGCACATAGTCCTTGACTGCCTGATCTTCTCCGGTCAGATAACGCAGCTCATTGACATAATAGGGATTCGGCAGGCAGCGGACATCGAAAACGATGTCGGCATCGGCAAGGATCCCGTATTTGTAGCCGAAGGCCACGAATTCGATCATCATCGTGGTGCCGCTTTCCTTCCCGAAGATCGAAAGCAGCTTCTGGCGCAGGGAACCGGACGACAAACGGCTGGTATCGATCACGATATCGGAAAGAGACCGCAGCGATGAGAGCATGTCCCTCTCCTGCTTCAGGGCGGCCGGCAGATCCTTCACATCCCCTTTCTGGATCAGAGGATGCAGCCGCCTGCTCTCCTTATAGCGGTTCTTCAGAACGGTATCCGATGCATCCAGATACAGGATCCGGGCGCGAATGCCCTTTTCCTTCAGGCCGCCGATGATCTTCTCCATCCCCGTCAGCAGCTTTTCCGAGCGGATATCGATGGTCACCGCGGTCTTGTCATGCGGCTCCGATGAAGACAGCTCGGCATCCAGCAGATACAGGATCAGCTGCGGCGGCAGATTATCGACGCAGTAATAGCCCATATCTTCCAGATTCTGCAAGGCGCGCGTCTTGCCGGCGCCGCTCATGCCTGTCACGATAAGAAGTTCCATTTTTCTCCTTAAAACAAACAGGGCACGGCAATGACTGACCGGGCCCTGTTTTGCTCATTAAACGCCTTCTGTTATTTTCTCAGGAAGCCGGGAACATTGATCTCACGGCGCTGGACTGTCGATTCCGGGACCCTGATCTGAGAGCGGTTGTAGCTCTGTCCGGGGTTCACCTGCGTATTGTTTTCTCCGGAAGCAGGAAGCGGGGTGGCGTTCGGCTTGAAGCCAGACGGACGGGATCCCAGCATGCCGGTATTGCTGCCGCTGCTGAAGGCTCTGGAAATGCTGGAACTGCTTCCGCTTTCCGGCTCTTCCAGACCGGTGGCGATCACGGTGATCGTGACTTCATCCTGAATGGTGTCGTCATACATGGCGCCGAAGATGATGTTGGCTTCTTCGCCGACCAGCTCGGTAATATAGTTCGCGGCATCATAGACTTCCATAAGGCCGATATCGCCGGATACATTGATGATCACATGGGTCGCACCCAGAATGGTGGTCTCCAGCAGAGGGCTGGACGCGGCCTGCTTGACGGCTTCGATGGCCTTGTCATCGCCCTTGGCACGGCCGATACCGATATGGGCAATGCCCTTATCCTGCATAACGGTCTGTACATCGGCAAAGTCCAGGTTGATCAGAGCAGGAACGCTGATCAGGTCGGTAATGCCGGTGACAGCCTGCTGCAGGACTTCATCCGCCATCTTGAGTGCATCAGGCATGGTGGTGCGGCGGTCAACGATCTCCAGAAGCTTGTCGTTCGGGATCACGATAAGGGTGTCAACGTTTTCACGCAGGCGTTCAATGCCGTTCAGCGCGTTCTGCATACGCACCTTGCCTTCAAAACGGAAAGGCTTGGTCACGACGCCGACCGTAAGGCAGCCGAGCTCTCCGGCGACCTTCGCCACCACCGGGGCTCCGCCCGTACCGGTTCCGCCGCCCATACCGCAGGTAACAAAGACCCTATCCGCGCCCTGAAGGGCGTTCGAGATCTCATCTTCGCTTTCTTCCGCGGCTTTTTCGCCGATCTCGGGTTTGGCGCCTGCGCCAAGGCCCTTGGTCAGCTTTTCACCGATCTGGATCGCCGTAGGAGCCTTGCACATCTGCAGCGCCTGACGGTCGGTATTCACGGCAATAAACTCTACTCCGCCGGTATTGGTATCGATCATACGGTTGACGGCATTATTGCCTGCTCCGCCTACACCGACAACTATGATCTTTGCTGCGCTTTCAGATTCGTTGACTTTGATTTCTAACACTGCTTTAAAACCTCCCACATGCCGAACTGACATTCAAAGCAGAAAACAGTCTGTCGAGGCATCTCCCCCAATGACCTCTCTGCGATAACTCAATAGTTGTTTATAAGTATATTTGACTTTTCGGAAATAATCAAGAGCGAAAAACACACTTTTTGCAGAATTATTTAAAAATGTAACTGGGGTGTGCCTGGCCCGGTTTATAGCTGTCAAGATACAGTGTTCCGCTGCGTCCGTAGAGCTCCGCGAGGGAATCGCACATCACGGAAAGCTTCTCCTCCAGGTATTCCGAAGACCCCAGAAGAACGCTCGTCTCGCCAAAGATCACGGACACTCCCGCAGAGGAAAAATGGATGCTGTCGGCGCAGTCGGAAAGCAGCTTTTCCCCTTCCGGCAGCGTGACCTTGCTGCTGTCCAGAAACTGCGTGATCGTCAAGATCGTATCGAAGCAGTCCGGGTGCTCCGTGTCCAGTTTTCCGCC
>CADCPP010000202.1 GCA_902803355.1 uncultured Lachnospiraceae bacterium
GCGCCGCAGATGCGATTTGGATGCGACAGGGAGGATAGAGATTATGCGCATGGTTGATTTGATCCATAAAAAACGCCGCGGAGAAGAACTGACGGACGAAGAGATCCGTTTCTTTGTGGACGGCGTCACCGACGGCTCACTTCCCGATTATCAGATCAGCGCCTTCTGCATGGCGGTGGTCTTTCAGGGCATGAGCGATAAGGAGACGGCTACGCTCACCGATGCCATGGCTCATTCCGGCGACGAGATCGATCTTTCGGAATTCGGGACGCTGTCGGTCGACAAGCACTCCACGGGGGGCGTGGGCGACAAGACGAGCCTGATCCTTGCCCCGATCGTGGCGGCCTGCGGCGCGAAGACGGCGAAGATGTCCGGCCGCGGCCTTGGCCATACCGGCGGCACCGTGGACAAGCTGGAATCCATCCCCGGCTACCGCGTGGAACTGTCCATCGATGAGTTCCTGAAGCAGAGCCGCGAGATCGGTGTCTGTGTGATCGGCCAGAGCGCGGATCTTGCGCCTGCCGACAAGCGCCTCTATGCCCTGCGGGACGTTACCGCGACCGTGGAGGCCATCCCGCTCATCGTCTCCAGCATCATGTCGAAGAAGCTCGCGGCCGGCGCGCATTCCATCGTGCTCGATGTGACCGTGGGCAGCGGCGCTTTCATGAAGGATCTTTCATCCGCGGAGACGCTTGCGGGAAAGATGGTCGCGATCGGCAAGCGCTGCGGCAGAAACATGGCCGCCGTGATCAGTAACATGGATGAGCCGCTCGGCCACGCGATCGGAAATCTTCTGGAAGTGGAAGAGGCGGTCCGGGTGCTGAAAGGCGAAGTGAAGGGCGACGTCTATGAGGTCTCCCTGGAGCTTGCCGCGGCCATGCTGTCTCTCGTTTTCGGCATCTCCCATGAAGAGGCGCGGAAGATGGCGGATGAGACCATCGTTTCCGGCAGGGCTTTTGCCAAATTCAAGGAGTGGATCGCCTATCAGGGCGGGGATATTTCCTGCATCGACGATCTGTCGAAGATGGCCAGGGCGCGTTTTGCGCACGAGGTGAAGGCGCCGGATGGCGGTTATATCACCCGCATGGAGACCGAGGCGATCGGGAGCGCGGCAGGCCTGCTCGGCGCCGGCCGCATGGTCAAGAGCGACCCCATCGATCCGACCGCGGGCATCGTACTGGCAAAGAAGACGGGAGAGAAAGTGGAGAAGGGAGAGGTCCTCTGCACGCTCTATGCAGACAGGGAGGAACTTTTCCCGGCAGCCGAAAAGAAGTTCCTGGAGAGCTTGTCCTTCGGAAAGCAGGCCCCGAAGCCCCAGCCGCTCATCTACAAGATCCTTCGCTGACGGCCTTCTTCGTTTTAAAAAGAGATGCTGAAGAGTTCTGAAGAAGGAAAAGGCGCTGAAAGGAGAAGAAATGGAGCATGTTGAAATCGCTGTGATCGGGGCGGGCCCCGGTGGTTATCACTGCGCGCAGCTGTTAGGGGCAGCCGGGAAAAAGGTCATCCTGTTTGAAGCGGAGCATGTGGGAGGCACCTGCCTGAACGAGGGCTGCATGCCCACCAAGGCTCTCCTTAACTGCGCGAAGCGCTACCGTCATGCGAAAGACAGTAAGGTATTCGGCGTAACGGCTGAGAATGTCAGCTACAATCATAAAAAGGCGGTAGCCAAGAAAAACGGCGTCGTCAGGAGACTGGTTGCGGGCGTAGAGAACACGCTGAAGGAAAGCGGCGTGATGGTCATCAGGGAAAGTGCCTCCTTAAACGGCCGCACGGACAACGGTTTTGCCGTGAAAACGCCTGGCGGCGCGGAATATGAGGCGGAAAAGGTGGTCCTTGCGGCGGGGTCGGAGACGGTCATCCCGCCCATTCCCGGTCTGAAGGAAGGCCTGGCAAGCGGTTTTGTGGTCACGAACCGTGAATTCCTAAGCCTGACCGAACTGCCGGAGCATTTTGCCGTGATCGGCGGCGGCGTGATCGGCCTGGAGATGGCCTGTTTTCTGGCTTCCGTGGGCGTAAAGGTCACCGTTGTGGAGATGATGCCGAAGATCGCCGGAAAAACGGATGAGGA
>CADCPP010000203.1 GCA_902803355.1 uncultured Lachnospiraceae bacterium
AAAACAACGAAAAAGCGCGGCATATCTTGCCAATTTGCCCCGCCCGTGGTAGAATAACGCATTGAAGCTGATCACTTTATGATCATTATATCCATCCAGGAGGCTGAAATGAAGGAATTGAATTTAGCGTATCTCGGGATCTTCAATACCGCCGGAGTCTTTCGCAATCTGACGCCTGCGGAACTGACAGAAGAAGCGCTTTATCGCGGTGAAGGTATCTTAAGCAATACCGGCGCCCTGGTCATTGAGACCGGTAAGTACACCGGACGTTCTCCGGACGACAAATTTATTGTTGATGTTCCGAAGATCCATAACAAGATCGCCTGGGGCAAGGTGAACCGTCCCATCAGTCTCGAAAAGTATCAGGCGATCCGCGCCAAGATGGTCGCCTATCTGCAGGGACGTGATGTCTTTGTTTTCGACGGTTTTGCCGGTGCAGATCCTGACCACAGAAAGAAATTCCGTATCGTCAACGAACTGGCCTGCCAGAACCTGTTTATCCATCAGCTGCTGATTCGTCCGACCGACAAGGAGCTGCGTTACTTCGGCAAGCCCGATTTCACCATTATCGTCTGCCCGGATTTCCACTGCGATCCGGAGATCGACGGTGTGCACAGCGAAGCGGCCATTTTAGTCAACTATACCGGTAGGGAAGTCCTGATCGCAGGTTCCGCCTATGCCGGCGAGATCAAGAAGAGCGTCTTCTCCGTGATGAATTTCCTGATGCCTCAGGAAGATGTCCTTCCCATGCACTGCTCGGCCAATATGGATCCGGTCACGCATGAGACCGCCATTTTCTTCGGACTGTCCGGCACCGGCAAGACCACTCTTTCCGCCGATCCGAACCGCAAGCTGATCGGTGATGACGAACACGGCTGGTCTGACAACGGCGTCTTCAACTTTGAGGGCGGCTGCTATGCGAAATGCATCAACCTGAAAGAGGAGAGCGAACCCGAGATCTATCACGCGATCAAATTCGGCTCTCTGGTTGAGAACGTGGTGATCGATGAGAAGACCCGCGTACTGGATTTCGACGATGCGAAATTCACGGAGAATACCCGCGTCGGCTATCCCATCGATTACATCGACAATGCGCAGATCCCCGGTGTGGGCGGCGTTCCGAAGGTCGTTATTTTCCTGACTGCCGATGCGTTCGGCGTTCTTCCTCCCATTTCCCGCCTGGACAAGAACGCGGCCATGTACCATTTCGTGACCGGCTTTACGTCCAAGCTGGCCGGCACGGAGCGCGGCGTCAAGGAACCGCAGCCGACCTTCTCCACCCTGTTCGGCGAGCCCTTCATGCCCATGGATCCTCAGGTCTATGCGCAGATGCTGGGCGAAAAGCTGGATAAATACGGCACCAAGGTATACCTCGTGAATACCGGCTGGTCCGGCGGCTCCTACGGTGTAGGTTCCCGCATGAAGCTGTCTTACACCCGCGCCATGGTCACTGCTGCCCTGAACGGCGAGCTGGAAAAAGTGGAATACAAGCATGACAAGGTCTTCAACCTGGATGTGCCGCAGTCCTGCCCGAACGTTCCGAAGAACATCATGAACCCGCGCGACACCTGGGCTGACAAGAAAGCCTATGATGAGACCGCAAAGAAGCTTGCCGGCATGTTCCGTGACAACTTCGCAAAGAAGTATCCGAATATGCCTGCGGAGATCGTGGAAGCCGGGCCCAGAGCCTGAGTTTTCTTTTGACAATTGAATACGTTCCGGCCCGGGTGATCCCGGGCCGGAAAAACAGGGGTGTCTAAAAAGACTGAGATCATACCCTTAGAACTTGATCCGGTTCATACCGGCGTAAGGAGGTTATTATGAAGCAGAAATTTACCGTTCGTCAAATCGTGTTTTCCGGGATCGCCATTGCCCTTGCGATCGTGATCGCCACCTATGTGAAGTTTAAAGGCCCGTTCTGGTTCAACGGCGGAAGTATCACACTGTTTTCCATGCTGCTGATCACACTGATCGGCTACTGGTACGGTCCTGTCGTGGGGCTGATCGGCGCGCTTGCCTATGCCGTGCTGCAGTTCATCACCGGACCGTATGTCCTGAGTCCGCTGCAGGTGGCTCTCGATTATCCGCTTGCGTTTGGCGCTCTTGGCCTTTCCGGCTTTTTCTGGAAAGCCAAAAACGGCATGATCAAGGGTTATATTGCCGGCGTGCTCGGAAGACTGTTTTTCCACTGTGTATCCGGTGTGATCTTCTATACGGAATATGTCGGCAATTTCGGCGATGACGCTCTGGCCATCTGGGGCAGCATTCTGTACAATATGAGCTACATCATTCCGGAAGCGATCCTGACGATCATTCTGATTTCTCTTCCCCCTGTCAAGAAGGGGCTGAATACGATCAAACAAATGGCTCTCGGAAATGCCGGCTGAGAGCAGAGAAAGAGCTGCACCATGGAAAATGAATTAGCAAAATCGATGCACAAGGTTGACGAGATCCCTGATGAAGCCGCCGTGTATGTCACAGACAATGTGTTCAATACCATCATCGGTCTGGCGATCAGTGAAGTGGATGGCGTGCATTCTCTTGCGGACTACGCGACAGAGGAAGCATTGACCAAGCAATCTCAGCGCACCTTTAACCGCTGCTCCAAACTCGATTTCGGCGAAAACGAAGTCGACGTTTCCCTTTGGCTGAATATTGCTTACGGAAGCAATGTTCCGGAAGTGGCAAATAATGTACAGAACAAGGTTATTTCGGTCATTTCCGATATGATCGGTTATACCGTCGGACAGATCAACATTACTGTCGCCGACGTGGTAATGCCGTAAAAGAACCAGGAACCGCGCCTGCTTTTTAAGCAGGTCGGTTCTTTTTGTTAGGGAGAAGACATGAACAACGACAGAAAAGAGCTGCAGATCCAGAAACGGGAATGTGTATTTCAACAGCTGTTTTTAAGCGGATTTTACCCGGATGCGGATAAATCCGAGCATTTTGAACTGTTTCTTGACGATACGGATCTGTTGAATGAACTGGAACTTGGCCGCATCGAAACCATGCCTCCGGAAGAGCGCAGGCAGCTTCAGGAACGCTGCGAAGCCATTTTGCATATTCTTCCCGAACTGGATGCCAGGATCAATGCTGCCGCGGAAGGCTGGAAGACCACAAGGATGAGCCGCGTGGATCTTTCCCTGATCCGCCTGGCGCTGTATGAAATGGCTTATGATGACAGTATTCCTCTGAAAGTCGCGATCAATGAGGCCGTGGAACTGGCCAAAAAATACGGCGGATCGGATTCGCCTTCCTTTGTGAATGCCATTTTAGGGAAACTTGCCCAGACTCTTTCCGCAGAGAAAGACGGCGAAAAAGAAGAGGCTGCCAAAGCGTCTTCTGAGCCGCAAGGGGCTGCTGAGGAGCCTTAATATGGCCGCAAATCCTCCTTGCTACAGCGTCGGACAGATCAGCAGTTATATCAAAGGCCTGTTTGAGCAGGATTTTTTACTGCGCTCTGTCTGTGTGGAAGGTGAGATCAGCAACCTGAAGTATCACAGCTCCGGGCATATTTATTTTACGCTGAAGGATGAACAGGCCGCGATCAGCGGCATCATGTTCGCAAGCTATGCGAGAAGCCTTCGGCTTCGCCTGAAAGACGGCATGAAGGTCCGCGTGACGGGCAGCATCTCCACCTATGAACGGGGAAGTTCTTACCAGATCTACGCAAAAAAGATCGAAGCTTCCGGCCTGGGAGACCTCTATCAGCGTTTCATGGAAACAAAACAGCGCCTGGAAGAAATGGGGATGTTTGACGCTTCGTATCACAAGCCCATTCCGAAATACGCGCAGAAGATCGGCGTCGTTACCGCACCGACCGGCGCCGCCATCCAGGATATCGTCAATATTACTTCCCGAAGGCACCCCTTCACGCAGCTTATTCTTTATCCTGCCTTTGTTCAGGGGGAGAATGCCGTCCCTTCCGTCATCAAAGGCATTGAGACATTAGACAAAATGGGGCTGGATGTGATCATCGTTGGCCGCGGGGGCGGATCGCTGGAAGACCTTTGGGCATTCAACGAAGAAGCTGTTGCGCGCGCCATATTCGATGCCGATACCCCGATCATCTCCGCCGTAGGGCATGAAACGGATGTCACCATTTCCGATTATGTTGCAGATCTGCGGGCGCCTACGCCTTCGGCTGCCGCGGAGCTGGCGGTATTTGACGTCCGCGCCTATATTGACGCCATCCGGCGCAGTGAACAGCGCTTGGGCTCGGCCGCGGTGAACAGGGCAAGGCACAGCCGCCTGATGCTCTCGCAGCGTGAAGCCGCGCTGCAGCGCCATGATCCGCGCAGAAAGCTGAATGAGTATCATCTGCGTCTTGCGTATGCGGATGAAGGCCTTCATCATGCCATGGACCGCTCTCTGGAACAGGCTGTGCGTCATACAGACGAGAAAGAAAAACGGCTGCAGGATGTGATGAATACGGCGCTGTCCCGCAGCAGGGATAAGCTGGAGATCGGCGCGGCAAGGCTGGACGGACTTTCTCCGCTAAAGCGGCTCGGAAGCGGATACAGCTTTGCCGAAGCGGGTGGAAGAGCGCTGACAAGTGCCGCGCAGGTGAAGAGCGGTGATGAAGTGCTGCTTTATCTGAAAGAGGGCAGTCTGAAGACAGAAGTGAAAGAAGTGAGAGGGAGCGCTTATGGCAGAGATCAATGAAATGACGATAGAAGAGGCCTTTAAAGCCCTGGATGAGATCCTGGAAGATCTGGATTCCGATCAGAACGGTCTGGAGGAGACCTTTGCCAAGTACCAAAAGGGCCTTGAAGTCGTCAAATTGCTGAAGAACAAGATCGACGGGATCGAAAAGAAACTGATCGTTCTTGAAAGCGAAAACGGTGAAGAAAATGTCTGAAAATCCTGCAGCGTTAAATGAGCGGCTCTGCGCCTACCTTCCCCGGGAAAGCAGCGTGGCTGACAGACTGAAAGAGGCGATGAATTACAGCTTCACCGCGGGAGGAAAGCGCCTTCGTCCCCGGCTTATGGAGCTGAGCTTTCAGGCGTTTGGCGGCAGCGGGAAGGTGATCGAACCGTTTATGGCGGCGATCGAGATGATCCATACCTATTCCCTGGTGCACGACGATCTTCCCTGCATGGACAATGATACGCTGCGGCGGGGAAAACCGACCACCTGGAGCGTTTACGGCGAAGATCTGGGAGTCCTGACCGGCGATGCCCTCCTGACCTATGCGTTTGAGACCGCAGCAAAAGCTTTCTCGATGACGGATGATCCTGCCTCCTGCGGTCAGGCGATCGGACTGCTTGCGCGGAAAGCCGGCCTGTACGGAATGTGCGGCGGTCAGACGGCGGATGTGCTGCTGACCGGCTCCGTTCCGACGGAAAATGAACTGGATTATATTTACAAAAATAAAACCGGGGCTCTGATCGAAGCGTCCATGATGATCGGCGCGATGCTTGCCGGCGCCGATGAAAAAGCCCTGCAGAATGTGGAAGCAGCCGCGGCGGCCATCGGTTATGCGTTTCAGATCGAAGATGATATTCTGGACATGACCTCAAGCGTCGAGGAACTCGGCAAAAATATCGGCAGTGATGAAAAAAACGGCAAAGTGACCTATGTCACTTTACACGGGGAAGAAAAAGCAAAGCAGGAAGTGATGCGTCTGACAGAAGAGGCCGTTTCCC
>CADCPP010000204.1 GCA_902803355.1 uncultured Lachnospiraceae bacterium
CTGCTCTGGGATAAGCCGGAAGGCGGCTTCGGGATCGTGCTTCTGGGCGTTCTGCCGGTCATTGTTTACGGGATTTTCTATATGATCAAGGTCCTGGTCGTTCCGGAAAAGAAACGCTGGGATGATTTCTACGGCTTTACCAGAGGCGGAAAATGGTGGCTGAGCTTCCTTCTGGTCGCACTCACCGCCTTTGTGTCCAGCCTCGTGTTCTGGCTCGCAGGATAAGAAGAAAGAGGACAGCGTCAGTGATGAAGATCGCCGGGATCATAGCGGAATACAATCCTTTTCACAGCGGACACGCGTATCACATCGCGGAAACGAAGAGAAGGAGCGGAGCGGAGGGGGTCATCTGCGTGATGAGCGGACCCTTCGTGCAGCGGGGAGAGCCTGCCCTGCTGGATAAGTATGTCCGCGCGGAGCAGGCGGTGCGCGGCGGCGCGGACCTGGTCCTGGAACTTCCGCCGGAGTATGCCACGGCAAGCGCGGAAGGCTTTGCGCGCGGCGGCATTGCCCTGCTTTCGGCCTGCGGCTGCGTAAGCTGCCTTTCCTTCGGCGCGGAGACGGATGACCTGGCCGGGCTTTCGGAGGCGGCGAGGTGCCTGGCGGAAGATGAGACGCTGACCTTGGCGGCAAAAGGATACATGAAAGAAGGGGCTTCCTATGCTAAAGCCTTCGGCAGAGCGATGGAGGAGCGGGATCCTGCCCTTGCGGAGCTGATTCGGCAGCCGAACAATATGCTCGCCGTGGAATACCTGAAGGCGCTTCGCGCGCAGCAGAGCGGGAAGATCAGCCCGCTTGTGGTCAAGCGATGCGGGGCTGCCTATCATGATACCGAAACGCCGGCAGGAGGGGAAAATCATCCTTCTGCTGCGGCCATCCGTAAGGCTGTGCTGAGCGCGGACAGAAGCTCTCTTCCGGAGACGATGAAGGCCGCGCTTTCCCCGGAGGCCATGATGCCGCTTCTTATGGCAAAGCTCCGTACGCTGCGCTATACCGGCGCGGACCTTACGGCCTATGAGGACGTTTCTCCCGATCTTGCGGCAAGGATCCTTGCCGCGGTGCCCTATACCGAAAGCTGGGAAGCCTTCTGCGGCAGGATCGTGACCAGAAATCTGACGCTTGCACGCGTAAGGCGCGCCCTGACCCATATCCTTCTGGAGATCCGTGACGGCAGCAGTCATCTTGCCCCGTCATATCTGAAGGTACTGGCGCTGCGGGAAGGTAGCCCTGCTGTCAGCGCCATTGCGCAGAACGCCGCTCTTCCCCGCATCACAAAGGCGGCGGATGACCGGCAGGATCTGGCCGCCTCTTCCCGCTTTGCCCAGGACCTGTACCGCCAGATGGTCTTTGCCCGATGCGGCATCGCTCTTCCGGATGATTATCGCAAAAGTCCGGTGATCCTGAGGGAAGATGGTTGAATCTGCCGGAGAGCTGTGTTATAGTATAACTAACTATAAGCAAATTCCACTGTCCCGAAGAAAGAGGGAGTTATGCGCAGTTTATTGAAATCACTGATGAAATGGCCGCTTTGGTTTCTGCTTTGTGTACTGGCAGGGACCGGTGCATTTTTTGCGCTTTTCCTGACCGGAAGGAAGGAGACCTGGATCGCCGTGGCTGCCACCCTTGCCGGCGCGCTGCTGCTGACGATCATCTGGTATGCTGTGCTGCAGAAAAAGCTGGAAGCGACAATGGCGGAAATGGCGCAGGAGACCTCGAAGGCGCTTTCCGACCAGATGCTGAAACTGCCTGATCCCTATGCGCTGATCAGCGAGGAGGGGAAGATCGTCTGGCGTAACGAAGCCTTTGATCAGATGCTGGAGGATCACGGCACGGATGCCATGGTCCTTACCGAATGGCTGGGTGAGATCTTTCCCGATGCGGAACGCTTCTGGAACCGCTGGCTGGAACAAAGCGAAGGAAACGAGGAAGCGGAAGAAGAGGAAGAAAGCGGCGCCCGTCATTATCTGACGCTGGGAGACAGAGTCTTCGCCGCGGATGTCCGCCCCCTGAAGGATCAGACCGCGTTCGCAGCGCTTCTGCTGACGGATGAAACGGAGCATCTGCAGACCCTGGTCGAGCTGCAGGATGAGCGGAACGTGAGCGGTCTGTGCTATGTCGATAATTTTGAAGAACTCTTAAAGAGCACCGAAACGGAGCAGCAGAGCCTGCTCAGCGCGATCATCGAGCAGCGCATTGCCAAATACTTTCAGAAATACAACGGGATCACCTGCAAGACAGAGAGGGACCGCTTCTTTATCTCCATGGACGCGAAGGGACTGCGGGAGTGCTCCGCAGACCGTTTCTCCCTGCTGAAGGATGTGAAGACCATCAAGCTCGGCAACAAGACCGCGGTAACGCTTTCCATCGCCTTCGGCTCCGACGGCGCGTCCTATGATGAGAACATGGATATGGCCCGCGCGGCCATGGATCTGGCGCTTGCCCGCGGCGGTGACCAGGCCATCGTGAAGACGCCGCTGAACGTGGAATACTTCGGCGGCAAAGCGCTGGGCGAAGCGGCGCAGACCCGTGTCAAGGCCCGCGTGAAGGCGCAGGCACTGCGCGAGCTCATGGTCAGCAAAGACCAGATCTTTATTATGGGCCATGCCAACGCCGACAATGATGCCTTCGGGGCTTCCGTGGCAGTCTACCGCATGGCCGTCTCCCTGTTCAAGGAAGCGCACATCGTGATCAACAACATTTCATCCTCTGTAAGGCCACTCTACGACAGCTTCCAGACCAACCCGAGCTATCCCCGGGAAATGTTCATGACGAGTGCAGATGCCGAAAGACGGTTTAAGGACAACGCCATGGTCATCGTGGTGGATACCAACAGAAAGGCCATGTGCGACTGCCCTATCCTACTGGAGATGACAGATCAGATCGTGGTCATCGACCATCACCGTCAGGCATCGGATTCCATTCAGGCGATCCTGTCCTACGTGGAGCCCTACGCCTCATCGGCCTGCGAGATGGTCTCCGAGATCCTTCAGTACTTCGACGAGGATCTTGTCCCAAGCGAGCTGGAAGCCGAATCCATCTACAGCGGCATCGTGGTGGATACCAACAGCTTTACGGACCGCACCAGCGCGCGTACCTTTGAGGCGGCAGCCTATCTGAAGCAGTGCGGCGCGGATCTGGTGAAGGTCAAGAAGCTCCTGCGGGAGAATTACAATGAGTATAAAGCCAAGGCGGAGACCACCCGCGGGGCTGAGATCTATATGGACGGCTTCGCTTTCGCGGAGTGCGACGCAGAGGGCCTGGACAGCCCGACGATCGTGGGCGCTCAGGCTGCCAACGAGCTGCTGAATATCTCCGGGATCAAGGCCAGCTTCGTGTTTACCAAAGTGAACGATACGATCTATGTGAGCGCGCGCTCGATCGACGAAGTGAACGTTCAGCTCATCTGCGAGAGGCTCGGCGGCGGAGGGCACTTAAGCGTTGCCGGCGTGCAGATGAAGGACGTCAGCGTGGAAGAAGCCATGACCCGTGTGAAGGATACGATCAGACTGATGACGAAGGAAGGAGCGATCTGATGAAACTGGTATTACTGCAGGACGTCAAAGCCCTGGGGAAGAAAAACGATATTGTCAATGTGAACGACGGCTATGCCCGCAACTACCTGATCCCGCGGAAGCTGGGCGTGGAAGCGAATGCCGCCGCGCTGAACGAACTGAAGACCCAGCAGGCAAATGCGGCCTTCCAGGCGGCGGAACAGCTGAAGGCGGCGCAGGAGCTGGCCTCAAAGATCGGTTCCGTCAAACTGGAGATGCCGGTCAAGGTGGGCGGCAACGGCAAACTGTTCGGGGCACTGTCCTCCAAAGAGATCGCAGACGCCATGAAGGAACAGTTCGGCATCGATATGGATAAAAAGAAGATCGTTCTTGCCGAGCCGATCAAGGAAGTGGGAGAGCGCACGGTAGAGGTAAAGCTGCACAAGGATGTGACGGCAAAGCTGGCCCTGAATGTCAAGGCACTGTAAGAGGATATGGCAGAAGAAAATCTCATTAAACGAATACAGCCGCAGAGCACGGAGGCCGAACAGACCGTTATCGGCTCCATGATCCTGGACAATGAATGCATTCCCAATATGCAGAACGTCATCTCCGGACGGGACTTTTACAATAAGCAGTACGGGGTTATTTTTGATG
This sequence comes from uncultured Lachnospiraceae bacterium, assembly GCA_902803355.1. GTDB lineage: Bacteria > Bacillota > Clostridia > Lachnospirales > Lachnospiraceae > UBA6987. The sequence continues at coordinate 4,149 of CADCPP010000204.1, forward strand.
CGATCTCGGAACTGTATAATGAGGGAAAAGCAGTCGATATCCTGACCCTGCAGAACCGCCTGAAGGAAAAAGATGTGTCCCCCGAGCTGTCCAGCATGGAGTATATGGGGGAACTGATCGCCTCGGTCCCCATTTCGGCAAACGCAAAGTATTACGCGGAGATCGTCTATGAAAAGGCACTGCTGCGGCGCCTGATCCACGCCTCCGAAGACGTGGCGAACGAATGCTACGCCGGCAAGGACAAGCTGGACAAGATCCTTGAAGACGCCGAAAGCGGCATCTTCAAGGTACTGAACGAGCGGAAAACGACGGAGTTTGTCCCGATCTCCGAAGTGACCATGAACGCGCTGGAAAAGATCAACGAAGCCTC
>CADCPP010000205.1 GCA_902803355.1 uncultured Lachnospiraceae bacterium
GCTGCGCATGCGGCCCACACGGATCATCGTGGGCGAGGTGCGCGGAGAAGAAGCACTGGATATGCTGCAGGCCATGAATACGGGGCACGACGGCTCCCTCTGCACCGGCCATGCAAACAGCGCGGCGGATATGCTCAGCCGTCTGGAAACGATGGCGCTCATGGGCGGCGAGCTGCCGCTCGGAGCCATACGGGGGCAGATCGCTTCCGCCATCGATCTGCTGGTCCATCTGGGACGAGGAGAGGACAGAAAACGGAAGGTGTTGTCGATCGAGGAGGTCAAACGGCTTGAAAACGGAGAAGGCGGCTGCCGCAGCTTATTTGTCCGCGAAAGAGAAAAAGGACTCAGCTGGACGGGCATCCAGCCGGAGCGCGTCAACAAATGGAAAAACGCCCGGGGCGCATGCCCGCACTTTTCCGAAGGCGGGTGGCTGGATCCGCCGTGTCTTTGCTGAGCTCCTTCCCAGGGAGGCTTACGAGCCTTTCCGGCTGCCGGGTGGAAAGATCCTGCTGGCGCTTCTTGGGGGCGCTGCCGCAGGAGCGGCCATCGGCTGTCTGTTCTTCCGCGGGGGGCTCAGACTGCTGCCGCTGCTGCCGGGAGCCTATGTGCTGTACCGGGTAGCTGTCCGGAAGTACGCCAGAGCACAAAGGCGCGCGATGAAAGGGCAGCTGAAGGACTACCTGCTTTCCGTGACTTCTTTCCTGCGCGCAGGCTATGCGCTGGAAAACGCCATGAGAGAAGCCGCCGGAGAAACAGCAGCCATGCACGGCGAAGGCGCGATCATGAGCCGGGAAGCGGCGGAAATGGTCAGAAAACTGAGCCTTCAGACTCCGCCGGAGCGGGTGCTTAAGGATTTTGCGGAGCGAAGCGGTCTGCCGGATGCCGCGGAACTGGCCCGGGTCATCGCCGTTGCCAAGCGGATGGGAGGCAACTATCTGCCGGTCTTAAAGCGCATGGCGTCCGCCATGGAAGCGCGACGCCTTGTGCAGGAAGAGATGGAAACGGCGCTTGCCGGGCAGAAGCTGGAATATCACATCATGTGCCTTGTGCCGGCAGGGATCCTGCTTTATCTCAACCTGACAGCGGGAGATCTGACCGAAGGGCTTTACAGCGGCGGCGGACAGCTGTTTATGGCCGCCGTGCTGCCGTTTTATCTCCTGGCGGTGCTGCTGGGGGACAGGATGCTGGAGCGTGCATATGACGGAAACTGAGATCAGACAGGAAGAGCAGAAAAGAAAGCGAAAGCTTGCCGCAAGACGCTCCGCCATCTTCTGCGGACTGTGCGGGCTTGCCGGGATGGGCGTCTTCCTTTACCGCGGGGAACGTGAGAGCGGCATGCTGATCCTCCTTCTGGGGCTCGCGGCGGGAGCGGCGCTGCTCTATCTGCCCGTCCAGGAGGAAAAACAGAAAAAGGAAAAACGGATGCGGGCGCTGCAGGCGGACTATGCCGGCATGGTCACGCGCCTGGGCCTGTACATGACGGCGGGGCTGTCCCTGCGCAACAGCTGGGAAAGGACCGTTCGGGACTATCAGGAGGACCGCGCGGCAGGCGGCGCGGAGCGGCCGGTCTATGAGGAGATGGAGATCACAAGGCGGGAGATCGTGGGCGGTGTCTATGAGGACCGCGCCTATGCCGCCTTCGGCAGGCGCTGCAAAAGCGCGGAATACTTACGGCTCGGAAGTCTGCTGGAGACCTATGTGCAGCAGGGAAACAGGGAACTGTTTGCATTACTGGAGCAGGAAGCGGCAAACGCATTGAACGGTGATCTGATGCGGGTAAAAAAACGCGGCGAGCAGGCCGGAACGCTGCTGCTTCTTCCGATCCTGATCCTCTTTGCCCTGACCCTGCTGATGGTGGTCGTCCCGGCCCTGATGCAGATGCAGACGAACATGTAGAAAGGAGAAACAGATGCGGAGCATGAAAGACATTCTGAAGGATGAGAGCGGCGTGGGAGTCGTAGAGATCATTTTGATCCTCGTGGTACTGATCGCCCTGGTGGTGATCTTCAAGGAACAGCTGACGGCGCTGGTGGAGAGGATCTTCGGCAGCATCACCGGTGGCGTCTCCATTATCACGGAATGAAGAAAAATAAGGGCGTGATCAGTGCGTTTCTTGCCTTGATCTTCCTTTTGGTTGCCGCACTGATCGCGGTAACGCTGGAGAGCACGCGGGCTGCCTGTCTGGATTATCTTGCGGAAACGGCTGCCCGCTCCGGCCTGGAATCCGTCTTTGCCGCGTTTGACAGCGACGTGCTGAATGAGCACGGCCTGCTCACGGTGCGGGGCAGAGAAGGCGGCCGCCTGACCTGGCCGCTGGACGCGGAGCGCTATGCAAGAGCGTATTTTGACCCGGCGGGAGGCAGTAAGCGAAGCGGCGACAGAGTAGGCCTTTCTTCTTTAAGCGTGCGTGCGAAAGACAGCGTTTTCATCACCGAAGACAACGGAAAGATCTTTGTGGATGCCGTTATGGATTATATGAAAAGCGCCGGGATCGGGATCATGCTGAAGGAAACGCTCGAACGGCTCGGCCTGTTCGATGAAGACGGCGCACTGACCTTCAGCGGCAGCCTGCAGCGCTTCCTGGGGAGTGATGAGTTCAGCCTGGAGGATATTCTGAAGGATTACGGTGATCTGAAAGGAAAAGCGGAGGACTTGATCAGTGCCGCGCAGGCTGCCGGAGAAGAAGGCGGCGAGGAAGGCCGCGAGGACGAGAGCAGCGGAGGCGGCAAGGTGGACCTTTCGGGAACCAGTTTTTCGGAATTGCTGGATGAGCTGAAGCTGATCAGAGACGGCGGGATCCTGGGCTTTGTGACCGGAAACAGTCAGATCTCTGCGCTTGCCTGGACGGATGCTGAAAACCCTTCCCGCCTGCCGGAGGCGGAAAAGGCGCTGCACAGCGGACTGGCCAGGGCGGATTATTCCTTTGACGAGACCTTGCTGCTCGGGGAATACCTGATGAATACCATGCGCTGCTATACGGAGCAGGGAAGGGGAGGACACCGCTATGAGGCGGAATATGTCATCACCGGAAAACAGACCGAGCGGGCCGCGCTCGCTGCGATCGCCGCAGACCTGATGCTGATCCGGACAGGCCTGAATTTTGCCTATCTTTGTACGGACAGCGAAAAGCAGGCTGCCGTAGAAACGCTGGCGCTGTCCGTCATGACGGCCCTGGCCGTTCCGGAACTGACGGCAGTATTGAAATGGCTGCTGATCACGGCGTGGGCGGCGGCGGAGGCGGTCGCAGACCTGCGCGCGCTGTTTCAGGGAAAACGGGTCGTGCTCTGGAAAAGCAAAAGCAGCTGGAAGCTGCTGTCGCTGTCTCTGGAAAGTGCGGAGCAGACGCAGGGCTTTTCCATAGGCCTCGGCTACAGAGACTATCTGCGGCTTTTGTTTTATCTGCACGCGGGACCCGGCGCGGCTTACCGGATGATGGATGTGATCCAGGCCCGGCAGAAACAGTACAGATATGATTTTCGCATGCGGGAGTACATGGTGAGCGCATCGCTGACGATGACGGCAGAGGTGACCACCCTGTACTTGCAGTATCCGGCCTTCCGGCGCCTTTCCGGCGCGGGATTCGGCCGGCGATATAGTAAAACAGCCGCCTGCTCGTATTAGGCGGCCCCGCCTTCGGGCAAGCAGAAAGGAGGTAACATGGCTTGTTTTCCCCGGATGCATAACAACAAAAACGGTGGACCCTTGGCGAAGGAATGGCTAAGACATCTCCCTCAAACCCAATCTTATGAGTCCTTCCGAACACCAAAACGTCTCTCCAAAACGCCGGCATCCGGGGACTTTGTTTCTGCAGTCATGACGGTCGAAGCAGCGCTTTCCTTCAGCTTGTTTCTGCTTCTGATCAGCCTCTTTTTCACCTTTTACCAGGAACAGCGGATCGCACTGAAGGCGCAGAAAGCACTGGATGAGACGGCCCAGGCGGTTGCGGAATGGTCCTACGCGGTGCAGTTTGCGGAAGGATATACCGGAACAGACATCCTCTCGCTTGCGGACGGAAGCAAGATCTCTTCGGTCCTTGAAGGAAGCAGCAGCGTCACGGAGCTGCTGAACGGCCAAGCAGATCTGCTGCAGGAAATCAAAGTCTTTCTTGCCGAGAAGGGCTCGGCCCTGCTGTGGCAGGCACTGCTGAAGCAGATCGTTGCCAGAAAAATAGGAGAACAAAACCTGAAAAACGCCGGTGTTACGGGCGGAGCAGGAGGCCTTTCGCTCTCCGGCAGCACGCTGCATGACAGGCAGCTGAATCTCGTTCTTCGCTTTACGGTCTGTTCGAGGATCGGCGCCCCGTTCGGGCTGAAGATCCCGGTCACCGTAAGGTCGCTGCGCCGCCTCTGGATCGGCACGGTCTCCGTGATCCCGCAGGAGGGGCACCCGGAGGAAGAGGATGAGACAGAGACGGAAGAAACCATTGTTTATGTCACGGCCAACGGTGAGGTCTTTCACAGAACGAAGCAGTGCCGCATCCTGCACATCAGGCCGTTTGCCGTGTCGGCGGCGGAGGTCGGCACATACCGCAACAACAGCGGAGGAAAATACTATCCCTGCGATTACTGCTGCGGCGGAAAAGCGGTCAGGGAAGGCCTGGTCTATATTACGGATGAAGGCATCCGTTACCATGCGGACAGGACTTGTTTTGAGATCACCCGGACTGTAAGGGAGATCGCGTTAAGCGAGGCACAGGAAAAATACCGGCCCTGTTATTACTGCGGCCAGGAGGCGGGATGAACGCGCTTCTGACAGATCCCGGGACGAGGCAGGCGGCACAGGCGCTGCTGCTCCCTGTCTATCTGATCTGGCTTTCGGTCTGGGATATCCGCCGGGGGCAGCTGCCGCTTTCACTGCTTGCCGCGGGCGGAGGAGCCGGCCTTCTGCTGCGGATCGCCGACCTGATCGCGGGAGAGGAAGCGGCTGCGCTCTGCGGCGCCTATCTGCCCGGAACGGCAGCGGGACTCTTCCTTCTCGCAGCAGCAAGGATCAGCAAGGAAGAAATCGGTTACGGAGACGGAATATGCTTTTGCACTCTGGCGTTATGGCTCCCCTGGGGAGACCTTCTGACACTGCTTTTGACGGCGCTTGCGCTCTGCGGGATACCGGGAGCGATCATCGCTCTGATCCGGAAAACGAAGAAGATCGCTCTGCCGTTTATGCCCTTTGTGACAGCGGCGTATCTGCTCCTGCTCCTCCTCGGGGCCTGAAGGGGCGCTTTACGGTCGAGGCTGCGCTGCTCCTCAGCATCATCCTGCTCGTGCTGGCCTTTATCATGAGACTCGGACTGAAAAACCGGGAGATCATCCTGACGCAGGCCGCGCAGTATGAGGCAGAACTTGCCGCGGAGCAGGACCGTTTCGTTCCGCAGGATCTGATCAGGCTGTGCCAGTTTATTGAGGTCTGGTTCCCGCAGAACGGACAATAGACAGAACATAACACGGCAGAAAAGAGAGGAAACAGAATGGAGATTCATTACAGCCGGGAACTGGATGCCAGCTATCTGATCATATCCGAGGACTTGCCGCGGGATGAGATCAGCGCGCGCATGGCAGAGCGGGCAGCACCTGCAGGCCTTCTGCGCATGGAGAGCCGGGAAACTGAAGAGGGCTGGGAATACCGCTACAGTATCGACGGACTGAAGAGCATGGAGGCATCTCTTGCGACGCGGGAGATCGAAGCAGCAGAGATCCGGGAACTGATGCACAGTCTTTACCGGGTCTCGAACGAGCTGCAGGAATATCTGTTAAAGCCGGATCAGCTCTTTCTCAAACCGGGGCTCATCTACCGCGGAAAGGATGGCTGGCGCTTCTGCTGCGATCCCTCGCATGAGGAGGACTTTTTCGGACAGCTGCAGGCGCTCTCCCGTTACATCCTGAAGAAATGCGATCATAACGATGAAGAAAGTTCACGGATCGCTTATGAACTCTTCCATGTCTGCCATGAGGAAAATTTTACTTTTAATCAGATCTGGGAGGCTATTGAAACAGAGGAACCCGGGGGAGATATCGCGGAGATCCGCATAGAAAAGGAAGAGGGCTTTCTCGGAAAGCTGCGCCGATTTATGGGCTTTTAACGGGCTTTTGCTTGACATGACGCGCCATTTTGTCTATCATACAAGCAGCGGACAGCCTGCCGGCGCAGGCGGTCCCAAAGGTATAGAATGAAGCTTTACCGAAAAAGAAAAGGCGGAATGAGCGCGAAGAGATTTGCCGTGCTGCTGGCGGGAGTGATCCTGGCAGTCTGTTCTTCGTGCGGCGCAAACAGAAGGCCGACGGAGACGGCCGGTCAGCTTCCTTCGATCGGCGTGCCGGAGGAGATCTCTGTTCCGCAGACGACACAGGGGGCTGTACAGCCAAGTACCCGAAGCACGGAGGCAAGCACTCAGCCTGCGTCAACGCAGGAAGTTCCCGTCACGCAGACGGAGCCGCCGGAGACCAGCACGCCGAAGACGCAGATCCACGCCCTCTCCCAGCAGGAGATCGATGCGATCCGCGCACGCTATGACGGAACCGTGATCGGCTTCGGGACCGGTTTTAAGCAGTCCTGGGCAGATGAATACAACCGCCCGACCCTCGTCAATAACCTGCTGAACCGTTTCGCAGGAACCGATGCGAACATTCTGGCCTATTGTTCAGACGCCGAGACAAAAGCAGTGGCTTTTTCCTTCCAGTGCGGGACGGAATACGGACACACGGATGAGGTGCTGGACATCCTGGCCAAATATGGCGTCAAATCGACGTTCTACATTATTCATTCTTACGGCGAGAAAAACCATTCGCTTGTCGAGCGGATGATCCGTGAAGGCCATGTGATCGGCAGCCACACCTATTCCTGTCCGAACGGCGGCATCGCGCGCCTGAGTCTGGAAGAGCAGATGCAGGATGCCATGAAGATGCAGCAGTACATGCAGGAGTCCTTTGGCTATACTCTGAGCAAATTTAACTTTAACAGCGGCTACTGGTCCGAGCAGGCCATGATCATGATGTCCCGTATGGGATATCAGATCGATTTCTGCAGCTGCAACTATTCGGACTACGACCCTGCGGCTTCGTTTGATTCGGCCGAGATCCTGGGCGAGCTTGAAAAACGTCTCCATCCCGGCTGCATCTACTGTTTCCACACGACCAACGTGATCACGCCGACCATTCTGGAACCGCTGATCCGCTATTGCCAGGATCAGGGATATTCCATCATTCAGGTCCCGTAAACAAAGGAGGGAAAAATGAAAACACGTTTCTGCAGACTCTCCGGCGGACCTGAAGATGAGGAGATCTATCGTGAAGCGGGAGCGATCATCCGCGAAGGAGGCCTGGTGGCTTTTCCCACGGAAACGGTCTACGGCCTCGGCGGCAACGGACTGAGCGGGGCGTCATCGGCGAAGATCTACGCGGCGAAGGGCCGTCCGTCGGATAACCCGCTGATCCTGCATATCGCGGGCATGGAAGAACTTCCCGCACTGGTAAGTGATATCCCGGATGCCGCAAAACGCCTTGCGGAAGCCTTCTGGCCGGGGCCGATGACCTTGATCTTCCGCAAAAGCAGTCTTGTTCCGCCGGAAACGACAGGCGGACTTGACACGGTGGCCGTGCGCATGCCGTCCCATCCGGCGGCGCAGCGCTTTATCCGGGCAGCCGGGGTGCCCATCGCGGCGCCAAGCGCGAACCTGTCCGGGCGTCCGTCCCCGACAACGGCAAAGCATGTCCGGGAAGATCTGGACGGCAGGATCGATATGATCCTGGACGGCGGCCCCGCGGATATCGGGCTGGAATCGACCATCATCGATGTGACGGAAGAGACGCCGGTCATTCTCCGGCCGGGCTATATCGGCAGGGAGGCGCTGGAGACTCTGCTTGGAAAAGTAGAACTTGACCGGGCCGTGTTTGCGGAGCCCGCGCAGGGAGTAAAGCCGAAAGCGCCGGGGATGAAGTACCGTCATTATGCGCCGAAGGCAGAGATGACCCTGGTGGAGGGGGCTTTCGCTGCGGAAGCGATCCTCAAAGAAGCGGCAGCATCGGCACGGGCCGGCAGGAGAACAGGCATCCTCTGCAGCGAGGAGACGAAAGACCGTTACAGTCCCCTTGCAGAGGAGCTTGGCGCCGAAGGCTTCAGCCTGAAGCTGTTCTGCGCAGGACGGCGCAGTGATCCGGAAAGCATTGCGCACCGGCTGTTCGGCCTTCTGCGGCAGTTTGATGAGGACGGCATCGAAGTCGTCTGGGCAGAAAGCTTTGATGAAGGCGGGATCGGCACGGCCGTGATGAACCGTCTGCGCAAGGCGGCGGGCTACCGCATCATGAGGACTTAAGCAGAAAGATAAAGCGGCCTCATCAGAGGGCAGCAAACAATAAACAGGCGGAGCTTATGAAAGCCCGCATAAGCATAACAAAAGGAGAAGTTTACGATGATCGCGATCGCAAGTGACCACGGCGGATACGCCCTGAAGCAGGAACTCCTGCGGCATCTGGAAAAGCAGGGAGTGGAATTCAAAGACTTTGGCTGTTACAGTGAAGCGTCCTGTGACTATCCGGCTTATGCAAAAGCCGTAGCGGGGGCGGTAAAAAGCGGTGAAGCGGAAAAAGGGATCCTGATCTGCGGCACGGGCATCGGCATGTCGATCGCGGCCAATAAAGTCCCCGGCATCCGCGCGGCCGCAGTCAGCGACTGTTTTACCGCGAAGGCAACACGGGAACACAATGACGCAAATATCCTCTGCCTCGGCGGCCGTACGGTGGGACCGGAACTGGCGCTGATGATCGCGGATATTTTCCTGACCACCCCGTTTTCCGGCGCGGAGCGGCACGCAAGACGCATCGCACAGATCGAGGAAAACTGAAAGAACAGCGCGGCGGCAGAGAATCCTGCCCGGCAGCGGCAGGCAGCACAGAAAAGGAGAAGCCATGTACCAGAGAGAAGATTACATCAACTGGGACGAGTATTTCATGGGCGTTGCGTTCCTCAGCGCCAAACGTTCCAAGGACCCTCATACACAGGTGGGCGCCTGCATCGTGAGCCAGGACAACAAGATCCTTTCCATGGGCTATAACGGATTCCCCAACGGCTGCGCGGATGAGGATTTTCCCTGGAACCGGGAAAGCGACGATCCCTACGACAATAAATACTTTTATACGACACACAGCGAGCTGAACGCGATCCTGAACTACCGCGGCGGCTCCCTCGAGGGAAGCAAGCTGTATGTCACGCTTTTCCCCTGCAATGAGTGCGCGAAGGCGCTGATCCAGAGCGGGATCCGCACCGTGATCTACGCGGAAGATCGCTACGCGGCGACCTCATCGACCCGGGCATCCAAACGCATGCTCCGGGCTGCAGGCGTGGAATTCTATCCGTACGAACCTTCGGGCAGAAGGATCGAGCTGGATCTGTAAGATCGGACCTTGGCAAAAGCCGGATCATTCATGAGCACAGTCAAAAAGAAGATCATTATTCTTTCAGCTGTCTTTATCGCGGCACTGCTCATCGGCATGACGCAGGCGCCCGTGCAAAAGCCGGCGGCAGAAGAGGGAAGCACGCTCAGCGCGGCTTCCCTTCCTGTGCTGTGTCTGGATTGGGAAGGAAGCATGATCGATCCCCTGCGGGCCTATACGAAAGAGATGGATCCGGCCTGCTTTACCGACAGCGTTTATCCCCTGACAGAAGAGAACATGACGATATCGGGCGCGCTGTATGACAGCGCCGGACCGCCTGCCGTCATCAGCTACGAGGTGCGGGACGAAGCAGACGGCAGACTGATCGAGCGGGGAAGCGCGAGGTTTCTCAGTGTGGGCAGTAAGGAATACCGTTTCGGTCTTTCCCTGCAGGATCTGTATGAAGCGGGAACATATTACCGCTTAAAATTCACGGTCGACCTTGGAAATGAACTTCAAGGTTCCTATTATACGCGGATCAAGATCGTTGATGAGGAAACGCTGACCGCGCTCATGGACTATGCTGCGATGTTCCATGATGCGCTGTTTGATAAGACGGCAGCTTCAGGCTATTATCCCAAACTGGAACCAAATGATGAGGCGGACCGGAAAACACTGGCGTATGTAGACATTCACTGTTCGCCGGATCAGGTCTCCTGGGGAAGCTCAGGGGCAAAGCCTGCCTCCCGGAGCTGGATGACCATCCAGTCGCTGGAAGGAGATCTTGGCCATTTCCGCTTCGATTATCTGGCTTCGGCGGACTTCGGCGGACTTGCGCCTATCACGCTGCGCTGCGCAGAGACCATGACGCTGCGGAAAAACAGGGACTCGATGTATCTGCTGAAATATGAGCGGCATGCAAATCAGCTCTGGGAAGCCGGAGAAGATACCGTAAGCACAAAAGGCTTTCTGCTCGGCGTTCAGGAAGAGGCTTCGGTCCGGACTGTTTCCCGCGGCAACGTGACTGCCTTTGCGGTCAACGGAGAACTTTACTGCTATGACACAAAGGCAGGGCGGCTGACCCGCGTCTTCTCCTTCCGGAGAAGAGGGGAACATGAACTGCGGACGCTGTGCGACGATTTCCGCATCGAGATCATGAACGTGGATGAGAGCGGCAATATTGATTTTGTCGTGAGCGGCTACCAGAACGGCGGCAGCCGGGAAGGCTTATCCGCCGCGGTCTGGTACAGCTATCATGCAGAAACGGCCGAGCTTCAGGAAAATATCACCCTTGATTCAAACCGTCCGCCCAGGTTCGTGCAGGAAGATGCCGCACGTCTTTTCAGGCTGGCCGGAGACAATTATCTCTATCTTTGTCTGGACCGGAAGATCGCCGTCGTGGATATTTCCACAGGAGAAACGGCCGTCCTGGTGGACAGTGCCGCGTTTGATTCTCTGGTGCAGAGCAAGAAAGGGACCGCGTTTGCCTGGCAGTCCGGCAGCGACCTGAACTTCCCGACATCGATCCGGGTCATGGATCTGGAAAAAGGGATCAATCAAAGCATCACGGCAGAAGAAGGGGAATTCATCCGGGTCCTCGGCTATATGCGGGAAGACCTGATCATCGGCCGGGGCAGAAAAAGCGACAAGCCGCTTGATGACGGAGAAGGCGGACGGTATCCCCTGTATGCATTGGAGATTCTCAATGAGGATCTGGAAACGATCATGACGTACGGCTTCCCTGAATACCTCATCAGTGGGATCGAGACAGATGATGAACGGATCATCGTTCATCGCTACGGACAGACCAAGACCGGCGGCTATTATATCTATGCGGATGATGATGTTCTGCTGCGTAGCGATAGTGAAACGACCGCTCCATCCGGCGGCGCGACGACCTACCAGCATGAGACACTGATGCGGGTGAGCATGATCCCGATGAGCAAGCTGCCGTCCTATCTGAGGCTGGAGATGGCAGGAAACCTCCTGATCCGAGAGGGAAGAATGCTTTCCCTGCCGGCAGCCGGAAGCCTGCAGGCGCACTACTTCGCCTATGGAAGGGGCAGGCTGCTCGGGACCTATCAAAGCGCGGGAGAGGCGATCCTCGCTGCTTCGCCGGAATACGGCTATGTCACGGATGCTTCGGACGGCAGGCTCCTCTGGACCTGGACCTCCAAGCGGTCAAAACGCGAGCTTTCCCCCGGAGACATCCGCAGCGATCTTGCAAAGCATCTGGATCTATCCGGTGCGTCATACCGCAGTCTGCTGTACTATATCGACAGAGGCATGCCGGTGCGCTGGATCAGCCCGGACCGCGGAGAAGTCTGGCTGATCGGCTATAAGGGCGACGAATGCACGGTATATGATCCTCAGGCAAGAAACAGCTATATCCTGATGCAGGACGAGATCGAAGAGGCCATTGTGCGGAATGATAATTATTTATGGTGTTATATGGATTGACAAAACGATCGGGAGGCGCGTATAATAACGCAGCATGAACGATCTCAAGCTTCCGCGCAGCCGGGGCCGCAGCGGGCCTTGTTTCCTGAAGCGATGCAGGGGTGATGCCTCCCGGAGGGACGGATCGGGATGCCGGCATACAGGATTTGGTCTTACGCAATGGAGAACTGCGAACCGTGTCAGGTCGGGAACGAAGCAGCACTAAACAGCCTCTTCATGTGCCGTAAGGAAGCCGGATCCTGCGGCACCCGCCCGCTTTCGAACGGAGACGCGCGGATTTTTTACGGCATTTTCACAAAAGGAAATGCCGCTTTTTTATTGCGGAACCGCCTGGCTTATGATATGATATCTCCAAAGGTCTTTAAAGAGACCTGTTTTGTGTTACGGGCTAAGCGCCGCAGGAGGCACGAACGGCATACTGTGCGCGGCGTGAGGACCGCTGAAGGGAAACAAAGAACAGTTCATGGCATATATCGCACTTTACCGAAAATGGCGTCCGGCTTCCTTTGATGAGGTCAAAGGGCAGGATCCTGTTGTTGAAACGCTCCGCAATCAGATCGAAACGGGGCGTATTGGGCATGCCTATCTGTTCTGCGGCTCACGCGGTACCGGAAAAACATCGGTGGCCAAGATCTTTGCCAAGGCCGTCAACTGCGAGAACCCCTCACATGGCAGCCCCTGCGGGCAATGCGCCATGTGCCGGGCAGTGGACGAGGGCAATTCCGTCAATGTGATCGAGATCGATGCCGCCTCCAACAACGGGGTGGACAATATCCGCGAGATCCGCGATGAAGTGCAGTACCGACCCGCAGAGGGCAAGTACCGCGTCTATATCATCGATGAAGTCCATATGCTCTCGGCAGGGGCTTTCAATGCGCTCCTGAAAACGCTGGAAGAACCGCCCTCTTATGTGATCTTCATTCTGGCGACGACTGAACCGCAGAAGATCCCGCTCACGGTGCTTTCCCGCTGTCAGCGCTATGATTTCCGCCGCATCACGACGGAAGATATCATTGCCCGCCTGAACGAGCTTGCTGCGGGGGAAGGCGTCGAGGCAGAGGACAAGGCCATTGCCTACATCTCCCGAAAGGCCGACGGCGGCCTGCGCGATGCCATCAGCCTTTTGGATCAGTGCATCGCCTACCGCGGAAATGGACCGCTCAGCTATGAAAAGGCCCTGGAAGCCCTGGGAACGGTAGACAGCGATATGCTCAGCCGCTTTCTTAGAGCCATGCTGATGGATGATACTTCGGAAGCGCTGAACGTGATCGAAGCCGTCCGGATCGAAGGCCGGGACCTAAGCCAGTTCGTACAGGATTTTATCTGGTATCTGCGCAACCTTCTGCTGCTGATGACCGCGGAAGCAACAGGCGACCTGCTGGAAATGTCCGGAGAGGACTGGATGCGGCTTGCCGAAGAGGCCAAGCTGACCGATCCGGAAGACCTGATGCGGCTCATCCGCCTGTTTTCGTCGGTGTTTAACGACATGCGGGCGGCTGCGGACAAGCGTGTCCTGCTGGAGGTCGCGGCGATCAAAGCGACCAGACCGGCCATGGAGACCGATGTGTCCGCACTCGCAGCCCGGGTACTGGATCTGGAGCAGAAGCTGGAAAACGGGAATTTCTCACAGCCGCAGAGTGCGGAAAAGGTACAAAGCAGCCCGCAGCCTGCCGTGGCACAGGAAAAAACAGAAGAAAGAGTGATCCCCCGGGCAGACTGGGAAAACCTGCAGGAGATCAAGAACCGCTGGAAGCAGCTGCTCAGGCGTCTCCCCTATCAGGCCGCCTGGCCGCTTGGCTTTACCTGGCTTGAACCGCGCGATAACGGTGTCATGGGGATCGTATTTACGGACCGGTTTAAATACAATACGGCACTTCGCTTTCGGTCAGTCGAGCTGCTGAAGAAGGCGCTGGAACAGGAATATGGCAGGACTGTTGAATTTGACATCCGCACGGCGGGCAGCGGCGAGAGCGAACCGCGTTTCGTGACGGATGAGGAACTGGCAGCCATCCACATGGAAATAGAGACGGAGGACTAAAATGGCTAAGCATGGCGGTTATTCGGGCGGAATGCCCGGCAACATGAACAATCTGATGAAACAGGCGCAGCGGATGCAGCGGCAGATGGAAGAGATGCAGAAGGCAATGGACGAGAAGGAATTTACAGTCTCTGCCGGCGGCGGAGCCGTGGAGGTCGTGATCACCGGCGCGAACGAGATCAAAGCTGTCAGTCTGAAGCCGGAGATCGTTGATCCGGACGATGTGGAAATGCTGCAGGATCTGCTGGTTGCCGCTGTGAACGAGGCCATCCGAAAGGTCGCTTCCGAAAAGCAGAGCGCCATGGGCAGCCTGACCGGAGGATTCGGGTTCTAAATGGAGTACTTCAGCAGTCATATCCAGTCTTTGGTGGAAGAGCTGTCAAGGCTCCCCGGCATCGGCGCCAAAACGGCGGCAAGACTGGCTTTTCATATCATCAGTATGCCGGAAGGCGACGCGGAGCGGCTGGCTGACAGCATCACAAACGCCAAACACAATGTGCGCCTGTGCAAATGCTGCCAGACCCTGACCGATGAGGAATACTGCCCGATCTGCAGCAGCTCCTCGCGGGACCGCTCACAGATCATGGTCGTGGAAAATCCCCGTGATCTGGCCGCGTATGAACGCACCGGCAAATATAACGGCCTGTACCATGTGCTGCACGGATGCATCTCCCCGGCCCTTGGGATCGGACCGTCGGACATCCGCCTGAAGGAGCTCATGCAGCGGCTGCAGACGGAGGATGTGAAGGAAGTGATCATCGCCACCAACTCCACGCTGGAAGGCGAGACCACGGCCATGTATATCAGCAAACTGATCAAGCCGACAGGCATTCTGACGAGCCGCATCGCAAGCGGCGTTCCTGTCGGCGGCGATCTGGAATATATCGACGAAGTCACGCTGCTGCGGGCTCTGGAAGGCCGGCGCGCGCTGTAACAGGAGAAGATTATGGACAAATACTCGTATACGGTGAAGACTGACAAGATCCAGAAACTGGTGAAAAAAGGAGATTATGCAGCAGCGGTCAAGATCGCGGGGACGGTCGACTGGGAAGAGGTGCATTCCGTGCGTCTCCTGACGATCACCGCCGCAGCGTATGAACACATCCGTGATTACAAGGGCGCGATCGAACTGCTGCAGATGGCCTATGACGAATCGGCGGTCGGCAAGCGCATCCTGTACAAACTGACCGGCCTCGCGATCGCGGACGGGGATGCGTCGTTAGCGCAGAAGTATTACGAGATGTATCTGCAGGAAGCGCCGGATGAAAACGGCCGCTATCTGCTGCGCTATCTGCTGGCGGAACTGAAAGGTGAATCGCTGGATAAACGGATCGCCATTCTGGAGACGTACCGCAAGTACGAATTTGAAGAGGAGTGGGCTCTCCGCCTGGCCGAACTGTACGACGAAGCCGGCATGGGAGATGCCTGCGCGAAGCTCTGCGACGAGATCATTCTGTGGTTTGGCGTCGGCGAATATGTGGATGCAGCCTTAAAGCTGAAAGCAAAATACGCACCGCTGAGCGCTGAGCAGCAGGATAAGATCGACAACCGCGAGTTTTACGAAAAACGGTATCAGGACGTCGCGGAAGAATATAAGGAAATGGATCAGGCCGCTGAGGAATCCGAAGAAAAAGAAGAGGTCACTGAGGACGATGGCCGCGCAGCCGCTCCGCTGGAGGAAGACGGCGGTGCAGAGACCGCCCCTCAGCAGATCGTGATGCCCGGGGAAGATGAGACTTGGCGCGGACGGATCCTTCTGGTCGACGGAGATTCGCTGGAAAAGGCTGTACCGAAGGTCCTGGAGGCGCTGAGCGCCTATCATGAGAAAAACGGAACGTCCCTGAACGGGCTGACCCGAATTCCCGCGGTGAAGTTCAACAAACTGGGCTTTGCGGCCGCACGGGAGCACATCGCGGATAAGGTCCTTCTGGTGGACGGCGCCTCGGCCCTTTCCGACGAATTGCTGAATGATCTCCTGGCTTATGTCCGCGAAGAAGGCACCAGTACGGTCTTCGCGCTGACCGATACATCGACGGAGCTGGCGTATCTGAATGTGCGTCTCGGCGAATTCCTGAAGAAGGAAACGCTCCCTTCCATTAATGAAGCGGAAGAGGAAGAGATGAAGCTGGATGTGGACGCGGTCATGGATGAGCCCGAGTCTGAGAGCAGCGGCGGAGATACGAAGGAGATCGTTCCGCAGGTCAAGGCCGCGCTTGGCGAGGCAGATGAGCCGGTGCTGGATGAACGCGCCGCGGTATCGGATACCGTAAAGCTTGACAAAGGCGCTTTGGACGAAGCGGCAGCGGTGATCCTTCCGGAAAATGACGATGATTACCGTCAGGAGACCATTGAAGACTTCTTCCGGGCACAGGAGGCGCAGACCCCTGAGAAAGAGGAACAGCCTGCTCCTGCGGTAGTGCTGCAGGAGGCGGAGCAGAAAGCGGAAGAGATCGCAGAAACCGTTGAGGTCAAAGCGGCTGAAGAGATCCGTGCCGCCGCGGAAGTGCGCGAGCCGGCTGAGCCTGCTGCCGCCGCGGAAGTGCTCAAGTCAGTGGAACAGGCTGCGGAGGAAGTGAAAGAGACTGCCGCAGAGCCTAAGCAGGCTGCAGAAGCAGCCAAAGAGATCGTTGAGGAGCCGGCGGAAACGGTGGAAGAACTTGTTCAGGAACCGGCAGAAGCCGTAGCCTCAATGGAGGAGGTGCTCCAGGAAGATACGGAAGAAGACACAAGCAATCTGTTTACCGATCTGAATGTTGCCCTGCTTCGCGATGAAGAACCGGAAGAGGAACAAGAGGAAGAGACGATCGAGGAACAGCCGGAAGAGGAGGAACTGCTTCCCGCCGCGCCTGCTTTCGGCAGCGAGCCTGCTGAAGAGCCGATCGATCCGGACGAGGAGCTGCGCAAAAAAGCGAAAAAGATCCAGGGAAGCATGTCTCCGGAAAGCTTCCTGATCTATGCAAAGAACTATCTGACCTCGATCGACTGCGTTCTGCAGGAAGATGGGGAAGATGCGCTGATGGCGGCGGCAGCCGATCGCCTGGCAGACGGCATTGCCCTGACGAAGGAAGAAGCGGAAAACATCATTGAAGCCGCGGCCGATCTGTCCGAGAAGAAGAGCGGACTCTTCGCGCGTCGTTATAATAAGGAAGGCTGTCTGATCCTCAAGAGCAAATTCATTGTGTAAGCGCATCCGCGCGATAGACGGGGCAGCCTGAGGCCGCCCCGTTTTTTTGTGAGGCCACTATATTTTGTACCTCCTTCCAAGGGCACCACAAGACAAAAAACAGCCTGAAAATCTTTTTTAAAAAAAGGCGAAAAAGTTGTTGACAAGTTGGGAGTGGTGTGATAGATTATCGAATGCGCCTTGAAAAAGCGCCGCACCTTGACAATTAAATGATGCA
>CADCPP010000206.1 GCA_902803355.1 uncultured Lachnospiraceae bacterium
CTGCCGATGATCGACAGGACGCCGAACACATGAACGGCGGCCTCGGGGTGCTTTGAGAAGGCATCGGCGATCAGTTCGAACAGGTCGAAATCATGCGTGGCTTCGATAATGATGAACACCGTGCCGAGGATCTGGCAGATGAAATACTGGATAAAGAAGACCGCGACCGCAAGCCCGACGCGGTGTTCCCTGGCCAGCTGCCCGATCGTCAGGCAGGTATCAAAGAGCATGACGGAATCGGCTGCCGCAATCAGGCAGAAGATCAGCCCCTCAATGATATAGAACGTGAGGTTCAACACACCGACGTTCTGCACCAGCTCCTTCAGCAGGAAGAGGGCGGATCTCATGACTTCCGTAAAGACTTCCCCGCTTGCCGCAATGAGGAGGGAGAGGGACATGACGAAGACTGTCGCGATGATGCAGATCACCGAGCACAGGATCTTCGACCAGAGCTGCTCGTGGATCGTTGCCGGCAGGGTAAAGGTCAGATAGCCTTCATTCGAGAACAGGTTCTTGTAAAAGCGGTAGACCAGCAGGATCTCCGTTAAGAGCATCATGCTTCCGATCCCGATGATCAGCAGAACGAGGGAACTGCGGAAACTGATCGTGTACCACAGCTGCGTGCTCTTGAAAAACTGCAGAAGGCGGTTTAACGCGGCTGTACCGAGCACGATGACGTAAATAACCAGAAGATACCGGAATACGGCCTTAAGATCGTATTTTAAGAGCTTCTTTACCATCTGAACACCTCCCGGAACAGTTCGTCGACGGATTTTCCGTTCTCGCTGCGGATCGCGTCGACCGATTTGTGCAGCGTGATATGGCCGCTCTGGATGAACAGGGCATCATCGAGCACCGACTCGATGTCGGAGATGAGGTGCGTCGAGATCAGGACGGACGCCTCGGGGTTGTAATTGTTGATGATCGTGGAGATGATATAATCCCGCGTGGCAGGGTCCACGCCGGCGATCGGCTCGTCCAGAACATAGAGCCTTGCATTTCGGCTCATGGTCAGGATCAGGGAGACCTTTTCCTTATTGCCCTTGGACAGGGTCTTTAGCGCCACATTTTCGGAGATCCCGAGGTGGCTCATCATTTGAAGCGCAAGCTCCGGCCGGAAATCTTCGTAGAAGTCGCAGAAGTACGCGACGATGTCCCTGACCTTCATGTAATTGTTCAGGAAATGATTGTCCGGAAGGTAGGCGACGATCTTCTTCGTGCCGACGCCGGGCTCCATTCCGTCGATAAGGATGCGCCCCTCATCCGGTGTCAGCAGACCGTTGATCAGCTTGATCAGCGTTGTTTTTCCGGAGCCGTTCGGCCCCAGAAGACCGATCAGCTTCCCGCTTTCCAGGGTGAAGTTTACGTGATCGAGGGCAACGAGGTTCCCGTACCTTTTTGTCAGATCCTCACAGCGAAGCAATTCACTCATTTATGCTTCCTCCTTTGTGTTTCCGGCCTGCGCCACAGCCGCTGCAAGTACCAGCACCTGCTGCGGTGTATAACCCAGGGTCTTCAGTGACTGAAACAGCTTCAGGGTCTTTGCTTCGGCAAGATCCTGAAGTTTTTTTTGTGCTTTATCCGCGGCGTCGGCAACGAACCAGCCGGAGCCGCGTACCGAGTAGATCAGTCCTTCTGCTTCGAGCGACTCGAACGCCTTCTGGACCGTATTCGGATTGACACCGGCTGCGACCGCCACATCCCTGACGGAAGAGAGGCGCTCTCCGGGCAGGAACTCGCCGAGTGCGATCCTTGCCGCGATCTGCTCATTGATCTGCGGACAGATCGGCCGCTCTTTATCGATCATCCATTGCATAGCGTTCTCCTTTGAACCATTTTCCAGAAGCCTTAAATTGTACTTCTGTATTAGTACAATAGTACAGTTTGGCCGGCTTGTCAAGCATGATTTCTCTTATGGGAGAAACGAGGCTTTACAGCACACGGCATCTGTGTTAAGATACATCCGGGTCTGAGGGAGAGTCATCTCCCTTTTTTTGTACGTGAAAACTGGGATCACAGAGCAGCGAAGGCTGCTGATGAAAGGAGAATATGTACAGCAAAATCAATGCAATGGCGCTCTTCGGCATGGAGGGCGTCCTGATCCGTGTGGAGTGCGACGCGTCCTCAGGCCTGCCGGAGATGTCCATGGTGGGCTTCTTGGGGGCGGAGGTAAAAGAGGCGAAAGAGAGGGTGCGGACTGCGCTGAAAAATACCGGCTTTACCCTGCCGCCGCGGCATGTAACGGTGAATCTTTCTCCGGCGGACATCCGGAAGGAGGGGACCAGCTTCGACCTGGCGGTTGCCAGCGCCCTGCTGCTTTCGGCGGAGCTGATCGATCTGGGAAAGCTGCCGGAGGACGCGGTGTTTATCGGGGAACTGGGGCTGGACGGAAGCCTGATCCCGGTGAGCGGCATCCTGACGATGGTGAGCGCGGCGCGGGATGCCGGCTTTCGCTGCTGCATCGTCCCTGCGGGCAACGCGGCGGAGGGCTCTTTAGTGGAAGGGATCGAGGTGATCGGCCTGCATTCTCTGACGGAGATGCCGGAGCTGGCCGCGGGCAAGCTGGCGGCGCTGCCCTGCCGGGTCAGGGAACGGCTGGAAGAAGCGGCAGGGAGCGACGAGGTGGATTTTTCCGAGGTGAACGGGCAGAGCGTCATGCGGCGGGCGGCGGAGATCGCGGCGGCCGGGATGCACAATCTGCTCTTTGTGGGAACGCCGGGCTCGGGCAAGACCATGATCGCAAGGCGCATCCCGACCATCCTGCCGGCTATCAGCCTGGAGGAAGCGCTTGAAGTCTCCAAGGTCTATTCGGTCTGCGGACTCTTGAGCGACGAGCACCCGCTCATCCTGAGGCGGCCCTTCCGCTCGCCGCACCATACGGTATCGCCCTACGCGCTGGTGGGCGGCGGGGCAAAACCAAAGCCCGGGGAGATCTCCCTCGCGGATCACGGCGTGCTCTTTCTGGATGAGCTTCCGGAGTTTCAGAAGGCAGCGCTGGAGGCGTTAAGACAGCCCCTGGAGGATAGAGAGGTGCATATCGCGCGGGTGCAGGGCTCCTACCGCTTTCCGGCCGATGTGATGCTGGTGGCGGCGATGAATCCCTGCCGCTGCGGCTACTATCCGGACCGCAACCGCTGCCACTGCTCGGATGCGGAGGTCTCCGCTTATCTGAAGCGGGTCAGCCGCCCGCTGCTGGACCGCATGGATCTCTGCGTAGAGGCACCGACGCTGCGCTATAAGGACCTGGTCAGAAAGGCGGAAAATGAATCCTCGGCGGCGATCAGGGCCAGGGTGGAGAAGGCCCGCGCAAGGCAGGCGGAGCGCTTTGCCGGCAGCGGCATCCGCTTCAACTCCCGGATGAGCGGGAAGGATGTGAAGCTGTACTGCCCTTTGGATGCCGAAAAGGAGCGCTATATGAAGCGGATCTTTGAGCTTAAGGGCCTGAGCGCGCGGGCGTACCACCGCATCCTGAAGGTGGCGCGGACGATCGCCGATCTGGCAGAAAGAGAAAATATTTCCTTGGAAGATATTGCTGAAGCAGCCGGATACCGTGGCCCGGAAGAAAAATTCTGGAGGTGAGGGATGGAAGAGCGAGATTACTGGTACTGGCTGGGCGTGACGGCGGACCTCGGAGGAGCGGCTGCGGGACGGCTGCTTGCCTTATACGGAGATGCGGAAAGCGTTTTCCGCGAGAAGGAGCTGCCGATAGGCGGAGGGCAGCAGGCAGCGCTTGAGGAATCGCGAAAGAAGCTGGATGAGCTGCTGCGTGAAAGGGATGCGTACGAGAAGGCCGGCATCCATTGGTGTCACCGCATGGATGCGTGCTATCCGAAGCGGATGCGCGATATTCCCGACCCGCCCATCATCCTGTTCTGGAGAGGAGAGCTGCCGCCGGAAGAAGAGAAGACGGCGGCCGTGATCGGGGCAAGGCGATGCAGCGCGTACGGGCGGTCGATGGCGGAACGCTTCGGCAGTGCGCTGGCAAAGGAAGGCGTTGCGGTCATCAGCGGCATGGCCATGGGGATCGACGGCTATGCGCAGAGCGCAGCGGTAAACGCCGGCGGGAGATCCTTTGCCGTGCTTGGCTGCGGGGTGGATCAGGCCTATCCGGCCGTAAACCGCCCGCTGTATGAATCACTGCTCACGGCCGGCGGCGTGATCAGTGAATACAAACCAGGGACACCGCCGCTGCCCTATCATTTTCCGGCAAGAAACCGGATCATCAGCGGGCTGTGCGATGTGCTCCTGGTCATTGAAGCGCGAAAGGTGAGCGGCACACTGATCACGGTCGATCAGGCACTGGAGCAGGGCCGGGACGTGCTGGCGCTGCCGGGCAGGCTGGATGATCCCTTAAGCGAAGGCTGCAACCAGCTGATCCGGCAGGGCGCCGGGATCCTGACCACCCCCGGCGATGCGCTGGCAGCGCTCGGCCTGAGAGATGCGGAAGGAGAGACGAAGGAGAGGGAAGCAGGGGAAAAGGCCAGGAAGCAGGCTGCCCTCACCGCGGAGCAGCGGGCGGTCTTCCGCGCCCTCTCCTTTGATCCGACGCATCTGGAGGAGATCATGCGCAAGACCGGCTTTAGCCTGGGAGAGATCAGCTTGATCCTGATGGTCCTCGAGGAATTCGGGCTCGCGCGGCCGGTCAGCGGCGGGCAGTATGTCAGGACGTGATTTGTATTTTCCTCTTGCATTCCTTAATTAAATGGGCTATAGTGCTCTTCGCATGCTGCGCATCACATGTGATAAGCAAAACAAGGAGTGAATGGAATGTCTGCACGTCCTTTGATCATTGTGGAATCTCCCACTAAAGTAAAGACCATCAAGCGCTTTCTCGGCTCTGCGTACGATGTGGAAGCCTCCGGCGGCCACGTCCGCGATCTGCCCAAAAGCCGCATGGGTATCGATATCGAACATGATTATGAGCCGAGCTATATCTCGATCCGCGGAAAAGGCGATACCATCCGCAGCCTGAAGGAAAAGGCGAAAAAGGCATCCCGCGTCTATCTGGCAACCGACCCGGACCGCGAAGGAGAAGCCATTGCCTGGCACCTGCAGACCCTGCTTGCGGGGGCAAATGCCAAATGCAGCCGCATCAGTTTTAACGAGATCACGAAGACGGCTGTGAAGACGGCCATCGCGAATCCCCGCGCGATCGATGAGGATCTGGTGGATGCTCAGCAGGCCCGCCGCGCGCTGGACCGCGTGACCGGCTATTCCGTGAGCCCTCTGCTCTGGAAAAAGGTGAAGAGAGGCCTGTCGGCGGGACGCGTGCAGTCCTCCACCTTAAACCTGATCTGCACGCGCGAAAGCGAGATCGAAAGCTTCGTTCCGGAAGAATACTGGAGCCTGGATGTAAGCCTTGCGGTCTCCGACAGAAAAGAACGGCTGGTCCTGCAGCTGGATACCCGCGACTATCCCCTGCCGGATGAAGCTGCGGTAAACGCCCTGCTGAGCGATCTTAAAGGGAAAGCCTTTGTTCTGACGGAAAAAGAGACGCAGCATAAGCACACCCATGCGCCGCTTCCCTTTACGACCAGCACCATGCAGCAGGAAGCCTCCCGCCGGCTGGGTTTTTTCGCCCGCCGTACCATGAAGGTGGCCCAGGA
>CADCPP010000207.1 GCA_902803355.1 uncultured Lachnospiraceae bacterium
CCTGGGCGGCATGGCGGTTCCCGCTGTTGTCCGCTACGGCTACGGCTTTGTGCAGGGCTGCGATGCTGCTGCCAAGGAACTCGGCAAGTCCGACGTTGAAGTGAAGTACTGCTACGGCGGTCAGTTCTACGGCGATGCCGACATCACCGCTGCCATGGATACCTGGTATCAGGGCGGCACCGAAGTCGTCTTTGCCTGCGGCGGCGGCATCTACACCTCTGCCTGCGAAGCTGCCCAGAAAGTCAATGCCAAGGTCATCGGCGTTGACGTCGACCAGGACGCCACCATCACCAGCCAGTACGCCGCCGGCATGACGGTCACCTCCGCCATGAAGGGCCTTGCGGCTACCGTGAAGACCATGCTTCAGGTCGTTGTTGACGGCAAGTTCGCCGATTACGGCGGAAAGGTCGACAACCTGGGTCTTGTCTCCGACGTTCCGGAAGAGAACTATGTCCAGATCGCTCCTTCCACCCAGTATGCCGAAGGCAAGTTCACTGCCAACGATTACGCTCAGCTGGTCAAGGATATGCACGCCGGCAAGGTCACCGTATCCAACGCCATCGATGTGACGGCGGACAGCTTCGCCACCGTGATCACGGTCGTGGACCAGGGCAACCTGAAATAATCTCATTCACTAAACCGGATCTGCTCCGGGTCACCACCGGGACAGCTGCAGCTTGTCTGCACTGTCCCGGTTTTTTTGTCGGAAACACGGCTTTTTCTGCCGTTTTTGCGGCCGTTCTACTGCCGGGAGAGGCAAAATTAAGAAAAGGTAGAAGGCTGCAGGGAAGAAGTAGCTTGTTTATTTTGGAAAGCTCTGCTATTCTATAAGCATCAGGAAGGAGATCGGCATATGAGTTTCACTGTGATTACAGATACTTCCGGCAATCTGCCGAAAGTGATGGCTGATGAGTACGGGCTGACCGTGATCCCGTTCTATTATCATATCGGAGATCAGGCTCTTTGCTGTGAAGCGATCGAAAACTTTGACAGCGATGCCTATTACCGCCTGCTGAAGGAAGGCACGAAGGTGACGACATCCCAGATCACGCCGCAGCAATATGCGGAATACTTCAGGCCCGAATTGGAAAAGGGCAATGATGTGATCTTTGTCAGCATGTCCTCCGGGATCAGCGGCTCCTGCGACGCGGCAAGGGTGGCGGGACGCATGCTCGCGGAAGATTATCCGGAGCGGAAGATCGGCGCCGTCGATACCAAGGGCGCGGCGCTCGGTGAAGGCTTTGTAGCGCTCGAAGCGGCAAGGCTCAGAGACCAGGGCCTGTCTTTTGATGAAGCCATGGAAAAACTGGAAAACTACAGCCTGCGGATGTGCAACATCTTCACGGTCGACGACCTGCTCTATCTTCGCCGCGGCGGAAGGCTCTCCAATGCGTCGGCATTTCTGGGAACATTGCTGAATATCAAGCCGCTGCTGAAAGGCGACGAGAACGGCCACATCACGGCTTTTGCCAAATTGCGCGGACGAAAGAAAGCGATCGACGGACTGGTGCAGCGTTATGAGGCTCTGGTGGTAAGACCGGAGGAACAGACGATCGGCATCGTGCAGGCAGCCTGCCGGGAAGATGCCGCAAAGCTTGCCGAAATGATCCGGAACGGCCCCTGCCCGCCGAAGGAGATCCTGGAGGTGGATTACGAACCGGTGACCTGCGCTCATGTGGGACCCGGTACGCTCGCCCTGTTTTTCCTCGGAGGAGAGGACGTGCGCACGGCCATGGATCATGCGGGCGAGAAGGATTCCCTGCGCAGACGCGCCGTGGAAGCGGTCAAAGATGCCGCCGGCGCTGCCTTCGGAAAGGTGAGCCAGTCCAAACCGGTCGAAGCGGCAAAGGAAGCCGCGGAGGCCGTATACGAGAAGGTGAGCCAGTCCAAACCGGTCGAAGCGGCAAAGGAAGCCGCGGAGGCCGC
This sequence comes from uncultured Lachnospiraceae bacterium, assembly GCA_902803355.1. Classification (GTDB taxonomy): domain Bacteria; phylum Bacillota; class Clostridia; order Lachnospirales; family Lachnospiraceae; genus UBA6987. The sequence continues at coordinate 1,927 of CADCPP010000207.1, forward strand.
ATACGAGAAGGTGAGCCAGTCCAAGGCGGTTGGGGCGGCAAAAGAAGCCGCGGAGGCCGCGTATGAGAAGGTCGCCCAGTCCAAAGCGATGGAGAAGGTAAAATCCTATCTGGGGAAAGATAAGGAAAACAAGGAATAAGGCAGATCAGCCGGATACAGAAAGATATCCCCCTCAGGCGGGCGGATATCTTTCTTTTTAATTCCTCTTTACAAAGTTATAAAAAATCAGTAAAATATCAATAATTACATGCAAACGTGTACGAACGCGCGAAGAGGAGGAATCGGATTATGTCCACATCACCGTATGCGGTAGAAATGCTGCATATCACGAAGAGATTCCCCGGAATCATCGCCAACGATGATATCACACTTCAGCTGAAGAAAGGCGAGATCCATGCCTTGCTGGGCGAGAACGGCGCAGGAAAGTCCACCCTGATGTCGGTCCTGTTCGGCCTGTATCAGCCGGAAGAAGGGGAGATCTTAAAAGACGGGAAAAAAGTCACCATCAATGACCCGAACGACGCCAACGCCCTTGGCATCGGAATGGTCCATCAGCACTTCAAACTGGTGGAATGCTTTACTGTCCTGGACAATATCATTCTGGGCGCGGAACCGAATAAAGCAGGTTTTCTGCAGAAGGATGAAGCACGCAAAAAGATCGTGGAGCTGTCTGAGAAATACGGCCTGTTCGTCGATCCGGACGCGAAGATCGAAGACATCACCGTGGGCATGCAGCAGCGCACGGAGATCCTGAAGATGCTCTACCGTGAGAACGAGATCCTGATCTTCGATGAGCCGACCGCCGTTCTGACGCCTCAGGAGATCGAAGAGCTCATGCAGATCATGCGGAACCTGAAAAAGGCAGGCAAATCCATCCTCTTCATTTCCCATAAGCTGAATGAGATCATGGAAGTGGCTGACCGCTGCTCCGTGCTCCGCAAAGGAAAATACATCGGAACGGTCAACATTGCCGAAACCACACCGGAAGCGCTTTCCGCCATGATGGTGGGCCGCAACGTGAATTTCCACGTGGAGAAAGGTGAAGCCAAGGTGGGAGAGCCGGTGCTGGAGGTGAAGAACATCAGCGTGGCTTCCCGCACGCACGCGACAGATGCGGTGAAGAATGTTTCCTTTACGGTCCATAAGGGAGAGATCGTCTGTATTGCCGGGATCGACGGCAACGGACAGACGGAGCTTGCCTACGGCATTTCCGGACTGGAGCCCTTAAAGAGCGGCGAGATCCTGCTGAACGGGGAAAACATTTCCAAAGCATCGATCCGTTACCGCAATACGCACGGCATTTCGCATATTCCGGAAGACCGTCACAAACACGGCCTGGTCCTGGACTATTCTCTGGAAAACAATCTGGTGCTGCAGCGCTATTTTGAACCGGAATTCACCACTTCAGCCGGCTTCCTGCGCCAGGACAATATCCATGCCTACGCGGAAGAGCTGATCGAAAAGCATGATATCCGTTCGAGCCAGGGGGCTGCCTCTTTAGCCCGTTCCATGTCGGGCGGCAATCAGCAGAAAGCAATCATTGCCCGCGAAACGGAGAGAAAGCATGACCTGCTGATCGCTGTGCAGCCTACCCGCGGTCTGGACGTGGGCGCCATCGAATCCGTCCATAAGAAACTGATCGAACTCCGTGACCAGGGCAAGGCGGTCCTGCTGATCTCCCTGGAACTGGATGAGGTCATGGATGTGCCCGACCGCATTCTGGTGATGTACGAAGGCGAGATCGTCGGCGAGCTTGATCCGAAACAGACGACGGCGGAAGAACTCGGCCTGTATATGGCGGGCGCGAAGAAAGATGAGGTGAAAGCATGAGCCGGCCTGCAAAGAAAACCACCCTTTGGCAAAGTGAAGGCTTTCAGTCCTTTGCCTCCTCGCTGATCTGCGTCCTGCTGGGGCTGCTGATCGGCTATATCGTTCTGCTGATCATCAATCCGAAAGGCGCGTGGGGCTCGATCGTTGCGATCCTGAAGAACTTCATGACCTATTCCCGGGCGAATCTGCGTCTGAAGAATCTGGGCAGCACGCTGGTCAAGACCGCTCCGCTGCTGATGTGCTCCCTGTCCATCCTGTTCTGCTACAAGGTCGGCCTGTTCAATATCGGCGCCGCCGGACAGTACGAGATCGGCGCACTGGTGAGCCTGTACGCAGCGCTCGCCTGGAAGCAGCCCTGGTGGGTTTGCGTGCTTCTTGCGGTCGCGGCCGGCTTGATCTACGGCGGCATCGTGGGAGCGCTCAAGGCTTACTGCAATGTGAACGAAGTCATTTCCGGCATCATGCTGAACTGGATC
>CADCPP010000208.1 GCA_902803355.1 uncultured Lachnospiraceae bacterium
GCATCCTGCCGTCCAATATCCTCTGCGTCACCTTTACAAACAAGGCTGCCGGAGAGATGAAGCGCCGCATCAGCAACCTGACCGGCGACAACGATACCGGCTATATCAACACCTTCCACGGCTTCTGCGTGAGCATCCTGCAGGAAGATTCCTACGCGGTGCAGTATCCGAAGAGCTTCCTGGTCCTGGACAATTCCGACATCGACGATCTGCTCCGCATCATCTACGAGGAGCGGAGCCTGACCATGAAGGACATGACCTTCAAGGATGCCCGCGACATGTTCGAGATCCGCAAATGCATCACCGAGCCCGGCTATTATCTGGACATGATCACCTTAAGTCTGGACGAGCTGAAGCAGAAATACGAAAACGCCACGGATGTACGCGACATCCTCTTCTACGGCTATCTCTATCAGGAGCGCAAGTGCTTCGGGCTGGACTACAACGACCTGATCATTTTCTCCCTGTACATTTTTGAGACGCACCCGGACATCGCAAGGAAATGGCAGGAGCGCCTCGAATACATCATGATCGATGAGTTTCAGGATATCGATCCGCTGCAGATCCGGCTCATGGAGGTCCTGCAAGCCTATCACAAAAACCTCTTCATCGTGGGCGATCCGGACCAGACCATCTATACCTGGCGCGGCGCGAACGTGAAGTTCCTGCTGGACTTTGATCGTGAGCACCCCGGCACGAAGACCATCTTCATGAACGACAACTACCGCTCCACCCCGGAGATCCTGCAGACCGTCAACTCACTCATCGAAAAGAATCAGAACCGGCTGCGCAAGGATCTGATTGCCCATCAGGAAAGCGGTCCCATGGTCCGCGCGAACCTCTGCGAAAACGCCGAGGATGAAGCAAAATGGGTAGCGGAGCGCATCGCGGAGCTAAAGAAAAAACGCGGCGTGCATTATAAAGACATGACCGTTCTTTACCGCTCTCATTACCTGACCCGCAGCATCGAAGCCGAGCTGATGGACCGGAAGATCCCTTACACCATCTACAGCGGCGTGGCCTTCTTCGACCGCGCCGAGGTGAAGGACGCCCTTTCCTACCTGCGCATGATCGCCGCGCAGGACGACCTGTCCTTCCGCCGCGTGGCCAATCAGCCGAAGCGGAACCTGGGGATCAAACGGATGAAATACCTGCAGGAGACCGCCGCAGCCGAGGGCAAAACGCTCTGGCAGACCCTGCTCGCGCACCGCGAAGACGCGATCTTCAAGGGAACAAAAGCAGAAGAATTCATCCAGCTGATCGAACGCTTCATGAAGCTTGCCGAAAAGCTGCCCGTCTCCAAGCTCTTCACGGAGCTTCTGGCTGCCTCCGGCTATGAAGCCATGCTGCGCACCGAGGGCGACCAGGCGCGCCTTGACAATATCGCCGAGCTGAAGCAGACCATCCTGCAGTATGAGATCAGCTGCGGCGAGGAGGCTGCTCTGCCGGATTTCCTCGCACACATCGCCCTGTTTACCGAAGCCGATACCATCGACGACGCCGACAAGGTGAAGCTGATGACGGTCCATGCCGCGAAGGGTCTGGAGTTCCCGTACGTCTTCCTGATCGGCCTGAATGAAGGCGTTTTCCCGGCCAAGCGGACGGACTCCTTTGAGGGCATGGAAGAGGAACGCCGCCTGTGCTTCGTGGCCATGACAAGAGCGCAGAAGGCCCTCTTCCTCTCCGGCACCGAAGGACGGACCTTTGACGGCGCGCCGAAATATATGTCCCGCTTCCTGCTGGATATTGAACCGGGGCTTGTCTCCTACGATACCGATCCCCGTGAGGAGCTGGTGAAGAGCAGCCGCGAATATGCGGAGAATTATAATAAGACGCTCGGGGAAAAGGCGGCCGGGCCGGCGTTCCACATCGGCGAGCGCGTGAAGCACGCCATCATAGGCGAGGGCGTCATCAAAGACATCGACATGAAGAAGAACGCCTATATTGTGCAGTTCGCGGAATTAAAAACGCCCAGAGCCATCTCGTTCCGGGCGAAGCTGGAGAAAAAATCATAACACGAAGCCTCCCCTGACGGGAGGCTTCGCTTCTTATCTGATCCGTTGTGATCTCATCCGAAAATCCAGGTATACACGATTCCGCAGCATTCGCGGAGAAAATAGGTGGGAAGAAGATAAAGCGCTGTCCGGCCGGGCCAGCTGTACGCGCTCAGGCCGGCTTTTTTTGCCAGCTGCAGCGCGCGGTAACAGTGGTAGTCGTTGGTCACCAGGATCACATCCTGTTCCAAACCGTTTTCCTCTATAATCTTCCGGGAAAAGGCAATATTTTCCTGCGTGGAAGACGACTGATCTTCGAGATACAGCCGTTCCGGATCGATCCCGGCAGCAACTAATTTTTCATAGATGCTCTGTGCTTCGGAGATGTTCTCATCCTCTCCCTGCCCCCCGGAGCAGACCGCCTTGACCTCAGGATGGGCCTCCAGATAGCGCTTTGCGGTATTGATGCGGTTCCAGAGCATCAGGCTCGGCTCGGACCCGTTCACTCGGCAGCCAAGGATGATCATGGTGACCGGAGTGCCTTCTTTCGGCTGCTGCCTGGACCCCCAGACCTGCAGGCCGCCCAAAAGTAAAAGCGCGGCCAGGGCAAGCACTGCCAGGATATGGACAACGCGGTGAAAAGGCCTGCTCAGCTTTGTCCGGAAAATGCCGTATAAAAGGAAGGCACAGCCGATGGCTATGCCAAGTGCGGACCCGATATTAAAGACGATCCCCGGCAGCGGCAGAATGAAGATGATCAGACACACGATGCCGAGGAGAATACAGACGATCGTCATAGGCTTCCTTTCGACAGATCAGCCGCTCTTCCTCTCCCCTTCGGGGCTTTCTTTCCCGCCCCCGGGATTTTTATTCCTCGCAGAAAACGATGGCCATGGCATCGGGGCCTACATGCACCCCGATGATCAGGCTGACCTCGCTCACGAACAGCGGCTCGATCCCGTTGACGGCTTTCACCGTTTCCAGATAATCCAGGATCTGCTGCTTGTTGTTCGTGTGCGCCGCCCCGTAGTAATGTCTGTCCAGCTTTTTCTGAGAGATCAGATCCAGCACGGCCTTTTTGGCGGCCTTCTGCCCGCGGCATTTCATCAGCGGTACGATCTTGCCGTTTTCAAAGTGCAGGATGGGCTTGATCTGCAGCATGCTGCCCACGGCGCCGGAAAGAGGCGAAAGTCTTCCGCCGCGCACCAGATAATCCAGATGGTCCACGATAAAGTAGACATCGATGTGCTTTTTCTTCTCTTCCAGCACGCTGATGATCTCATCCAGACTCTTTCCGGCTTCCTTCATGTCCTGCGCCATATACACGAGCAGGCCGGCGGCGGCCGCTTCCAGATAGGTATCCAGCACGTAGATCTTCGCGCCGGGATACTCTTCCATAAGCTCGTCCGCGACGCCCTTTGCGGTGCTCCAGCTGCCGCTGCATTCCGAGGAAGCCATCACGGCTAGAATGTCTTTTCCCTCCTCCAGCGCCTCCTTCATGATCCCGCGCACGCGGTCGGGATTGCAGCCCATGGAATAGGCTCTGTCCTTTGCCAGGCGGTCATAGAACTGCTGCGGGGTCAGCTTGATCTCGTCGCCGTAGATCACGCCGTCATTAAAATGATAATAC
>CADCPP010000209.1 GCA_902803355.1 uncultured Lachnospiraceae bacterium
ACGGAGGATCCTCATTATGCTTGAGATCATTGCCGGCAAAAAAGGCAAAGGCAAAACGAAATATCTGCTGGAGATCGCTAATTCTTCAATGGCGCAGGCCAAAGGGACCATCGTCTTTCTGGATAAAAACGTTAAACACATGTTTGAACTTGACCGCAAGATCCGTCTGATCAATGTGTGTGATTTCCCCGTCAATACGCTGGAAGCGTTTCTTGGCTTTCTCTGCGGCATTATTTCCCAGGACCATGATCTGGAAGAAGTCTGCCTTGACAGCTTCCTGACCATCGCCGCGCTGGAAGATGACATGGAGAACGTGGAGACCGCGATAAAGGAAGTGGACGCCCTCGGCGATAAGTACGGGATCCGCTTTGTTCTCTCCATCTCTATGGATAAGGACGATCTTCCGGAAAGTGTACGGGATCAGGTCACGGTTTCCCTGTAAATAAGGAGCAGCTTTTGAGCAGCAGCCGGATGAGACAAACGAAGATCATCCGCAGGAAAGATGCGGATAATGAGCGGGAGGAAGGAGCAAAGATCCTTCCTCTTCGCCGCGGTGCAAACATCAATATCGGGCTGGTCATTTTTTTATTTATCTTTCTGTATCTTGCGTATTCCCTGATCCATTTTGCCACAAAAGAAAACTATACGACGTTTCAGGTGGGGCTTCCCGAAACCCTCTCGGAAGAGCAGACCTATCAGGCCCTGCTTCTGAGAACAGAGCAGACCGTCGTCTCGGATCATGCAGGGTATGTGGACCTGTTTGTTGAAGAAGGCAGCCGTGTTTCTGTGGGAATGGATATCGCCAGTGTGGATGAAGTCGGCTCCTACAGTGAACAGATCCGGGAGGCGATGAAGGATCGCAGCCTGGCGAAAGAGGATCTTCTCCGCATGAAGACTGCGCTGAAGGATCTTGCCGTTTCCTATGACCCCATGAATTTTGCCTCGGTATATGAACGGAAGAGCATGCTGCACGCCACGGTGCTGGGAAGCAATGTTGCCGATCTTTACACCTCCATTGCCGGAAGCACTTCGGCTGCGGAATTCTTTCATGTCAGTGAATGCACGATAAGCGGCATTGCCGCATACTATCTGGATGGCTTTGAATCGAAGGAAGTCAGGGATCTGACCGCTGCGGATTTCGATGCGGCAAAGTATCAGCGGGCAGTGACGGGCAGCGTTGTCGCGCCGGGGGATTTTCTGTATAAGATCATTCCTTCCGAAAACTGGAAAATGGCAGTACCCATCAGCGAGGAAGAGGCCGCTTCCTACGGCGCGTATACTTCACTGAATATCACGTTTTTAAAGAACGGACTGAAGACCACGGCGTCTTCCTCAGTCGTGACGGGAGCGGACGGCGGGCTTTATCTTCAGCTTGAGCTGTCCCGCTATATGATCCGCTTTATCGGAGACCGCTTTGCGCGTATCCGGATCAGCCGGTCGGAAGAGAGCGGCTTCAAACTTCCGAAGACCGCCCTGACGACGGAAGAGCTGTACATGATCCCCCGTGACTATCAGACAGACGGCGGCTTTATCGCAGTGAATTATACGGACGGGGGAGAAAACGTTTCTCTGATCGATCCCGATCTTGCTTTCACGGATGAGCAGTACTGCTACGTGGAAATGAGCAAGATCGAGGGCGGAACGATCCTGGCAAAGCCGGATTCCGCGGAGCGTTATACCGTCAGACTGACAGCGCAGATGGACGGTGTGTATAAGATCGGCAAGGGATATACCGAATATTGCCCTGTCGTGATCATTGACAGCAGCGAAGATTATGTCCTGGTTGCCCGGAATACCGAAAGAGGACTAACCTCGTATGAGACGATCCTGCTGAACGCGAAGGGGTATCGGGCGGGGCAGATCCTGCAGTAAGCGGGGGACGATCCGCCGGGGAAAGAATGCTTCGGATCGCTCTGCAAAATTATTAAATAAAAGTGCTGATTTTTCCGAGATCGTCCTTGACAAGGCACGGAAAATTGAGGATAATCAAATAAGATTGAATTTATATGGGGGAGGAGTCATGGCCAACATTTTCGATAAATTTCTGGATTCAATGAAGTTGTATGACGATGATGAGACCGAGGAAGATGATCTTGCGGAAGAGTATGTTCCGGAGGATGATGAAGAGGAAGAAGAACCCGTAAAGCCGAAAAAAGGCCTTTTTGCCCGCAGGCAGCCCCGCGAGGAAGAGGTGGAAGAAGATGATGTGCCCGAGGAACGTATCGTAGAAGAACGTCCGCGGGGCATGAACCGCAGCGCCCGCAGCAACGTCGCTCCGATGCGGTCATCCTCCCGCGCGGACATGGAAGTGAACATGATCAAACCCAGTTCCATGGAAGACGCCAGGGATATCTGCGACATGCTGCTGTCCGGCAGAGCCGTTGTCATCAATCTGGAAGGCGTTCAGGTTGATCTTGCACAGCGCATTATCGACTTCTCGTCCGGCGCCTGCTATTCCATCGACGGCAATCTGCAGAAGATCTCTTCGTATATCTTCATTATCACGCCGAGCAATATCGAGCTGACCGGTGAATTTCAGAATATGTCAGGCAGCACCTCTGTTGCCCGCTGACTCTTATGAATCATCATTCACTGCATTATAAATTGCGGGGGATCTTTCTCCCGCTCTTTCTGATTGTTCTGGATCAGATCACAAAGTATCTGGCAGTCAGGGAACTGAAGGGGAAGGAAAGCCGTCCTCTGATCTCCGGACTGCTGGGCTTTACCTATGTGGAAAACCGCGGGATGTCATTTGGCCTTTTGCAGGGGCAGCGCGTCCTGTTTCTTGCTCTTACGGTCCTGATCTGCGCGGTCCTGGTCTACATTTATCTGAAGATCCCGGAAACGAAACGCTTCAGGGCGCTTTCTGTCTGCGTTCTGTTTGTTCTGGCCGGAGCACTGGGGAATTTTATCGACCGCGCCAGGCAGGGGTACGTGGTCGATTTTATCGAGCTGCAGTTCATCCGCTTTCCGGTCTTTAATGTGGCGGACTGCTATATCACCTGGACTGCGGTGATCCTTGCTTTGCTGCTGCTTTTCCGCTATAAGGAAGAAGAACTGCAGGAGATCCGTTTATGGCGTCGCTGATTCTGACAAGCGAACTGCCGGATACCGGGAAGCGCCTGGATGTTTACCTGTCCGAATGCATGGAAGGCTATTCCCGCAGCTATCTGGCAAAACTGATCGATGACGGTCATGTGCGGATAGGCGGAAAAGCCGTCAAGCGAAGCATGAGACTCGGCGGAGACGAAGAGATCCTGGTAGAAGTGCCGGATCCGAAGCCGCTTGAGGTCCCTGCCGAAAACATCCCGCTCAACATCGTTTATGAAGATGACGATGTCTTGGTCATCAATAAGCCGCGGGGAATGGTAGTGCATCCGGCGGCAGGCCACTTTTCCGGAACAGTAGTGAACGCGGTCCTGTATCATTGTGGCGGGCAGCTCTCCGGAATCAACGGAGTGCTTCGTCCCGGCATCGTGCACCGGATCGACAAGGATACGTCGGGCCTTCTGATGATCGCGAAAAATGACGCGGCGCATCAGAGCCTTGCCGCGCAGCTCAAAGAACACAGCGCCGCAAGGACCTATCAGGCCGTTGTGCAGGGAAAACTGCGTGAAGATGAGGGCCTGGTGGATAAGCCGATTGGCCGGGATAAAAAGAACCGGCTGAGGATGGCTGTTGATGAGATAGGCGGGAAGCCGGCGGTGACTCACTACCGCGCTTTGGAACGCTTTTCCCGCTATACGCTTGTCGAATGCCGCCTGGAGACCGGAAGGACGCATCAGATCCGTGTCCATATGGCCTATCTCGGTCATCCGCTGCTAGGCGATCTCCTCTACGGAGCGGAACCGCTTAAGTGGGGCACCGAAGGGCAATGCCTGCATGCGAAAACGATCGGCTTCAGACATCCCCGCAGCGGCGAATGGATGGAATTTGACTCGGATATCCCGGATGACTTCGGGCGTGTCCTGGACAAAATAAGGAGTGAATCATGAAAAAAAGCATGAGAAGACTGTTAGCCGTGCTCTGCGCGGCGCTTTTTCTGCTGACTGCGGCTGCCTGCGGGAAGGATACGCCTGCATCGAGCCCGGCGCCGGGTACGCTGCCTGTCATCGGGCCCGAAGGTCCTGAGGATAGCAGCGCGGAGACGAAGGAAGCCTCTTCTTCGAAGGCGGAGAGTGTTCCGCAGATCACAGAGACTGATCAGCAGCCTTCATCAAAAGAACAGCCCACAGAGCCTCAGACCACAGAGGCCCAGACTGAAGAACCCACCACGCAAGATGCGGCATCTGACTGGACGCTCCCGGCCAATGTGACCGGCTTCAGAACAGAAGGAACGAACGGTTATGTGATCGTGATCGATCCCGGCCATCAGGAAAAGGGCAACTCCGAGAAGGAACCGGTAGGCCCCGGCGCCACGGAGACCAAAGCCAAGGTGAGCAGCGGAACAGCCAGCCGCTTCAACGGCTATCCCGAATATAAGGTCAACATGGAGGTCGCTCTGAAGCTGCGCCAGATCCTTCTGGAACGCGGGTATACCGTGATCATGACCCGCACCGGCAATGCCGTCAATATCAGCAATATTGAACGGGCAACGATCGCAAATGACGCTCATGCCGATGCCTTCGTCCGTCTTCACTGCAACGGATCCGAAAACAATACCTTCCACGGGATCGGGATCTATTACCAGACACCGAATAACCCCTATAACGGAGATCTCCATGGTGAAGCGAAAGCGCTGAACAGCTGCCTGCTGGAACATATGCTTTCGGCGACCGGCGCGCGGCGCGACGGACTGATCGAGAGCGATACTTACTCGGGGATCAACTGGTGCAAGGTCCCGGCAGGGCTTGTGGAAATGGGCTATATGACGAATCAGGAAGAAGATGCAAAGCTTCAGGATCAAGCCTATCAGCAGAAGCTTGCGGTCGGCATCGCCGACGGCATCGATGAGTTCGTCAGCACGAGAGCACCGAAAAACTGATCTGCTTCGCATGAATAAAGAGAGGCTGCGTGGGAAAACGCAGCCTCTCTTTTCGTTTGCCGGCGGTCAGACGACCCGGTTTCTTTCTTCTCCGGCCAAAAAGGCCTTGATATTGTCCGCCATTTCCCGGATCAGGCGGATGCGTGTTTCCACGCCGCCCCAGGCCATGTGCGGGGTCAGCAGAACATTCGGTTTCTCTTTGATCGCATAGAAGGGATGATCCGCCGGGAAGGGCTCAGTACTGTAGACATCGCAGCCGAAGGCGCCGATCCGGCCGGATTCCACGGCCATGGCAACGGCTTTTTCATCGGTCACAGCGCCGCGCGCCACATTGATGAGCATGACGCCGTCCTTCATCAGTTCGATCTGGCGGGCGCCGATCAGACCGCGCGTGGAATCATTCAGCGGAACGTGAAGGGAAATGATATCGGCGGTCAGGCAGAGCTCTTCCAGCGAGACGGTGGGATAGAAGCTGTTGGGATGGCGCTGATATACGATGACTTTGCAGCCGAACGCTTCGGCAACTCTGGCGACCTGCATACCGATATTGCCTGCGCCGACAACGCCCCAGGTCTTGCCGCGCAGTTCATGGAAGGGCGGCTCGAGCTGGTTGAAGCGGCCGGAGGCGGTGTAGCTGCCGTCAGCAGCGTACGTCCCGTATTCCTTCAGATGCATGACTAAAGAGAGCGCCATGGCAAGCGTAAGCTGAGCGACACAGTCGGTCGAATAGCCTTTGACATTGCAGACGGCAATGCCCTTTTCCCGGCAGAAGCTGACATCGATATTGTCAAAGCCGGTAGCGGCGACGCAGATCAGCTTCAGCTTGTCTGCTTCACTGAGGTTGGAAGCATTCAGACGGCACTTATTGGTCAGAACGACATCAGCTTCGCGGATGCGTTCCGCGATCAGTTCAGGCGGCGTGGCAGGGTAGACGAGAAGTTCGCCAAGGGCACGAAAAGGATCCAGAGAGATATCCAGACCAATGCTTTCGCAGTCAAGCAGAACGATTTTTACCATAGAAAACCTCCGAAGCGGTACAAAAATCTGTCATCTTTATTATAAGGATTTCAGAAAGAACGTCAACAGGCAGCATTTGCAAAGCCGCAAAAAATATTCCCTAAAATTCTTATAAATCGGTTGACAAAGAACGGTGCCGGTGTTATCTTATACACAGATGTTAGCACTCCTACATCTCGAGTGCTAACACAAAAGGAGAAAGGCCATGGAACTGGACGACAGAAAACGCAAAATATTGCTGGCGATCATTCAGAATTACCAGGAGACCGGTGAACCGGTCGGCTCCCGTACCATTTCCAAGATGGACGAACTCAATTACTCACCGGCGACCATTCGCAATGAGATGGCAGACCTTGAGGAAATGGGGCTGATCGTGCAGCCGCATACATCAGCCGGCCGCGTGCCTACGGATAAAGGCTACCGTCTCTACGTGGACAACCTGCTGAGCAATGAGGAAACGGCATTAGCGACGACCGCTTCCCAGCTGCCTGACCAGGCTTCTCATATGGAGCAGATCCTCAGCAAGCGGATGGACCGCGTGGAGGAGATGCTGATGCGCATGGCGCAGGTCCTGGCAGCGAATACCCAGTACACGACCATGGTGACCGGTCCGCATTACAAGAAGAACAAGCTGAAATTCATCCAGCTCTCGACGATCGGCGGAGGCAAGGTCCTGGCTGTCATCGTGCTGAACGGGAATATCGTGAAAAACAATATCCTGGATATCGGCTTCGATCTGGATCAGGAAACGCTGGTAAATCTGAACTTTACGCTGAACAATAACTTAAACGGCCTGTCGATCGAAGAGATCAATCTGCCGCTCATTGCGAAAGTCAAGGAAGAAGCCGGCGACTACGCGGATATCGCCGCAAAGGTGCTGGATGCCGTGGCGGGGGCGTTTGAAAAAGAAGACTCCATGCCGGTCTATACCAGCGGCGCCACGAACATGTTCAAGTATCCGGAACTGGCGGATAACGAGAAGATCTCCGACCTCATCAATGTCCTGGAAGAAAAGAAGGAGCTCGGGACCGCGCTTGGGCATGTGGAACCCGGCGAGAGCCAGCAAGACATTCAGGTATTCATCGGCGATGAAGTGCCGGTCGATTCCATGAAGGACTGCAGCGTCGTGACAGCCACCTATCAGATGGGTGACGGCGTGCAGGGCAAGATCGGGATCATCGGACCCAAACGGATGAATTACCAGAAGGTCGTGGACACCCTGAAACAGACCATGAGCCAGCTGGACGGAATATTTAAGAAACCGGAGGAATAAGCCTTGGCAGAAGATAAGAAAGAACGAGAGATCACCGAAGAGATCCCTGAGGAAGAGGTCGATCCGGAAAACGATCCGGAAAAGCGTGAAGATGCGCTGAAGAAAGCAACGGAAGATGATTCTCCTGCAGCTGCCGAAGAAAAGCAGGCAGAGGAAAAGCCGGAAGAAAAAGAGAAATCCAGACTGTTCCGCAATAACCGCGCGGAGAAGGCAGAAAAAGAGCTGAAGGCGAAGGAAGAACAGGTCGCACAGCTGACAGACAGGCTGCAGCGCCAGATGGCGGAATTTGACAATTACCGCAAACGCACGGATAAAGAAAAAGCGGCGCAGTTCGATATGGGCGCGCGTGATGTGATCCTGAAGCTGCTGCCGGTGGTCGACAGCTTTGAGCGTGGCCTGCAGGGCCTAAGCGATGAGCAGAAAGCGGAACCGTTTGCTGCCGGCATGGACAAGGTCTACAAGCAGATGCTGAAGCTTCTGGATGACCTGGAGGTCAAACCCATCGAAGCGCTCGGAAAACCGTTTGACGCCAACCTGCATTACGCCGTTATGCATGAAGAAGCAGAAGATGCCGGCGAGAACATCGTCACCGCTGAACTGCAAAAAGGATACACCTGCAAAGGGACCGTTATCCGCTACAGTATGGTAAAAGTCGCGAACTAGCGATTGCATATAAAATTATTATCAGACAACAGGATTTTTCAGACATAGGAGGAATTTGACATGAGCAAAATTATCGGTATCGATTTAGGTACGACCAACAGCTGCGTTGCCGTGATGGAAGGCGGCAAACCCGTAGTGATCGCCAACAACGAAGGCGTGCGCACCACCCCCAGTGTTGTGGCATTTTCCAAGACCGGTGAGCGTCTTGTCGGCGAACCGGCTAAGCGTCAGGCCGTGACGAACTCCGACCGCACCATTTCTTCCATCAAGAGAAAAATGGGCTCCAACTACCGCGTGTCGGTCGACGGCAAGAACTATACCCCGCAGGAGATCTCGGCAATGATCCTGCAGAAGCTGAAAACAGATGCGGAAAGCTATCTGGGCGAGAGCGTAAGCGAAGCCGTGATCACGGTCCCTGCCTATTTCAATGACGCACAGCGTCAGGCTACCAAGGACGCCGGCAAGATCGCCGGTCTGGATGTGAAGCGTATCATCAATGAACCGACGGCGGCAGCCCTGGCCTACGGCCTGGACAATGAAAAAGAGCAGAAGATCATGGTCTACGACCTTGGCGGCGGCACCTTTGATGTGTCCATCATCGACATCGGCGACGGCGTGATCGAAGTGCTTTCCACGAACGGCGACACCATGCTCGGCGGCGATGACTTCGACAACAAAGTCATCAACTGGATGATCCAGGAATTTAAGCGTCAGGAAGGCGTTGACCTTTCCGGCGACAAGATGGCCATGCAGCGTCTGAAGGAAGCGGCTGAGAAGGCGAAGAAGGAATTGTCCTCCGCCACGACCACCAATATCAACCTGCCGTTCATCATGGCAACTGCCGACGGTCCGAAGCACCTTGACATGAACCTGACCA
>CADCPP010000210.1 GCA_902803355.1 uncultured Lachnospiraceae bacterium
AAGAGTGCTGTTTGAGGGCAACATCGGCTTTTACGGCCACAGCGGCTTTAGCTATGCTCGTGAGTTTGGCATCCGTTACCATGATCTGCCGGAAGGCGCGGATGACTCGTTCTTTCTGTGCAAAGAGCTCATTTCGGGATACCTGGATGATGTTACCGGCGTTTACCAGACGCCCCAGGGCTACTATGTGGACGATGCTGACGTGGAGGAATTCGACAAGGCCTTCCCGCCAAAGGAAAAGCTGAGACTGCCGGGACAGATCTTCTGAGCCGAGTGGTGAACGAAAACAGGAGCCGGTGCATCTCGGGCGGTGTACCGGCTCTTTCCCCAACGAGACCTTCGGAGAAGAGGAAAGTGAAAAATAATAAGCTTACAGAGGGCAGCTTTATAGAACCGCGTGCCTCAGCCGGCTGGGGGCCTCCCTGCAGGGGGCAGATCACTATTGCTCCCAGAAGCTACCGGGACGAGGATTATGAGGCTGTCTGTGACTTTCTGATCGAACTGAATCGGAAAGACAGAACGCACATCAACTGGAACTGGGCGCGTTTTGAATGGATGATGGAGCACCCGGAGTTTGACAGAGACGCGCGGAACTCCATCGGCCTTTGGTGGGCGGGAGATGGGATCATCGGCGCGGCGATCTACGATATGTACTTCGGAGAAGCCTTCTGCGGGGCGCTGCCGGAATACGAAGAACTCTACCCGGAGATCCTGGGCTACGCATATCGGGAACTGAAGGACGATTCCGGGCTGGCCATCGCGATCAATCGGGAAAACACGGCAGAAATCAGAGCGGCCGAGCTTGCCGGATTCCGGCAGACCGATCAGAAAGAAACGATCATGGCGCTCTCCCTTGACAGAGATTTCTCATCACTTCTTCCTGAGGGACTGCAGTTGCGGGAAATGGATCAGATCGCGGACCGGGAGGCACTGGAATGGTTGTTCTGGCAGGGCTTTGATCATGGGGATGACCGGGAGGCGTTTGAGCGTTCGCTGGATCATATTCCGCATGTCAGAAGACATTTCAACAAAAGCCTTAGCCTTTCTGCAGCAGACCCTTCCGGGGAAGCGGTTTCGCATTGCTCCCTCTGGTTTCATCCGGATACGGATTATGCTTACGTAGAGCCGGTCTGTACGATTCCGGCTTACCGCGGAAAAGGAATTTCCTCCGTACTGCTTTCAGAAGCCTTTTCCCGTGCCAAAGCGTTAGGGGCAAAGGTGGCTTATGTGATTTCCGATCTTCCCTTTTACGAGAAGCTCGGCTTTGAAACAGTGCAGCATTACTCCTTTTACCGGAAGGTGTAAAGGACGGTTTATGAAGAAATCCAGAGAATGATCATAATACGATCGTCTCCGATAAAGAATACCGGCCTGCTGATTGATTCGGCAAACCGGTATTTCTTTGTCAGCCAGCCTTGTCAGGCAGCCGGAGCGTAGAAGATGAGTTTAAAGAAACAGTTCGGGCTCTGCCCGTCTGGTATAGCCAAGTTCCAGCTCGGTGCGGTGATAGATGTAGCCGGGATCATCAAAATAGCGGGCGCCGGTGGGACATTTTTTCTCGCACGCGCCGCATTTGATGCAGATGCCGGTAAACTGCGTGATGTCCGAAGGATCGATCGACCCCATGGGGCAGACCGCGGCGCACCGGCCGCAGCGGACACATTTTACGGGATCGACCTTTGGCTTGACTTTAAGGATATTGACAGGAACACCGGCCCGGTCGCGGGGCGTATAATAGGGGCGAAGAGGATCACAGCCCTTGACATCGATCGGATGCGGCAGGTCATCAGCGCCGCAGATCATATATTTTCGCCAGGCTCCTTCGGCGAAAATATCGGCGATCCGCAGATCTTCCTCATCCGGCCGTCCTGCAGCCAGAATGCGGGAAAACGAATGCTCGCCGATAAAGGCGGCTGCGGCAAAGGTGAAAAAGCCGTTTCCTTCCAGGATATTCCGCAGCTCGATGAGCCCGTCATCATAATTGCGATTGCCGTAGAGGACAACGGGAATGGCCGCTGCGCCGTCCGCTTTTACCGTGGCAAGGTATTTTAACAGAACATTGGGGACTCTGCCGGCATAGACCGGAACGCCGAAAATAACGATCTCATCGTGTGCGATCTCCGGTGGCGCAACACGCCCTGCGGGAAGTGTAAAATCACTTGTTATCTGCGGAAAACCGCTCAGCGCAGCGATCCTGTCCGCGATACGGGTCACGATCTTTTCCGTTGTCCCGGTCGCGCTGAAAAACATTTTTCTGATCACGGTCATAACAGGCTCCTCGAAAAATCGAAAGTATTCTTATAAACAATTTTACCACGACTTCCCGCTGAAATGCAACACGGTTGCCGGAATGATTTCTTATGATTTATCTGCCTGGCCTGCCTTGCTAAATTCCCCTCTTTGCCTTATAATATAATGAACGACGAAACGGAAGTTAGCCAAAGCTTACTACCGCGCTAAAGGAGCCGCTATGCTGTCTGAAGAACGAGCCGCACTGGAAGAACTGAAGAAGACCGTACAGGAAGAAACGGAGCGCCGGGGACGCCCCTTAAGCGCCTGTGTGGTTACGTTTGGCTGTCAGATGAACGAGCGGGACTCCGAAAAGCTTAAGGGGATCCTGCTGGCTGCCGGATTCGAGGAATCGGACAGCGAGGAGGCAGACTTTGTCCTCTACAATACCTGCACGGTACGCGAAAACGCAAACACCAGACTGTACGGACATCTTGGCCATGTCAACAACATGAAACGGCAGCATCCGGATAAGATCATCGGGATCTGCGGCTGCATGATGCAGGAAAAGGATGAGGTGGAGAGGATCCGCGTGAAATATCCTTTTGTGGACATCGTCTTTGGCACCTACAATATCTACCGGCTCGCGGAGATCTTAAACCGCAGGATGCGGGAAGGAACCCGCGTGATCGAGGTGTGGGATAAGGAAAAGGAGATCGTGGAAGATCTGCCCGTAAAGCGTGAGGCGGCATGGAAATCCGGCGTGAATATCATGTTCGGCTGCAACAATTTCTGTTCCTACTGCATCGTCCCCTATGTGCGCGGCCGTGAGCGCAGCCGGGATCCGAAGGATATTTTAAGAGAGATCGAGACCCTGGTCAGGGACGGTGTGATCGAGGTCATGCTGCTGGGCCAGAACGTCAATTCTTACGGAAAGAATCTGCCTGAGCCGGTGAGCTTCGCGCAGCTGCTGGATGCGGTCTGCCAGATCCCCGGCCTTGAGCGGGTCCGCTTTATGACCTCGCATCCGAAGGATCTGTCCGATGAACTGATCGCCGTCATGGCGAAGAATCCCAAGGTGTGCCGGCATCTTCACCTTCCGGTGCAGAGCGGTTCGGACGGCATCCTGAAGGCCATGAACCGGCATTACACGAAAGAGAGCTATCTGGCGCTCGTTGAGCGCATCCGCACGGCGATGCCGGAGATCTCGCTGACGACAGACATCATCGTCGGTTTTCCGGGCGAGACGGAAGAAGACTTTGAAGAAACAATGGATGTGGTGCGGCGCGTGCGCTTTGACAGTGCCTTCACTTTCATCTACAGCCCCCGCACCGGGACGCCTGCGGCAAAGATGCCGGATCAGGTCCCGCAGGAGGTCATTAAGGAGCGCTTTGCACGGCTTCTGGATCTGGTGCAGAGCATCGGTTCGCGGCAGAGCCTCAGGGATGTCGGCAGGACCATGCCGGCCCTTGTGGAGAGCCTTGATGAGGCAACGCCCGGCCGCGTCACGGGCCGGCTCGGCAACAATGTCTGTGTGCATTTTGAAGGCGATGAGAGCCTGATCGGACACATCGTGAACGTCCATCTGGATGAAGCACACGGATTTTACTATATCGGAACGGAGGAAACATGATCATGGTCTCCCCCATGATGCAGATCTATTTGGATACAAAGGAGAAATACAAAGACTGTATTCTCTTTTACCGTCTCGGTGATTTCTACGAGATGTTTTTTGACGATGCCCTGACGGCGTCGCGCGAGCTGGAACTTACCCTGACCGGGAAGGACTGCGGAATGGAGGAGCGCGCACCCATGTGCGGCGTACCGTGGCATGCCGCGGATATCTACATCGACAAGCTGGTCAAAAAAGGGTATAAGGTCGCGGTCGCGGAGCAGCTCGAAGACCCGAAGAAGGCCAAGGGGATCGTGAAACGCGATGTGATCCGGGTAGTCACACCGGGAACCAATATGTCCCAGACCGCCCTGGAAGAGACCAAAAACAACTACCTGATGAGCGTCGCTGCCATGGATAAGAGCTTCGGCCTCGCGATCACGGACGTGTCTACCGGCGAATTCTTTGTGACCGAGGTAAGCGGCACCGGCCCGCTGATGGATGAGATCAGCAAATATATGCCTTCGGAGATCGTCTGCAATGACGCGTTTCTGATCAGCGGAGTGGATACGGAAGAACTGTCCGGCCGCCTGCAGATCGCATTAAGCCCTTTGACGGGAAAATATTATCAGGAGGCTGCATCCGAGAAGCTGCTGAAAGAGCATTTTAAGGTGGGCAGCCTGGAAGCGATCGGCCTGAAGGATTATCCCTTCGGTGCGGCGGCTGCCGGCGCCCTGCTGCAGTATCTGCAGGATACGCAGAAAAACAGTCTTGAGCATATCACGGAGCTTCGCAGCTATCAGCCGGGTAATTTCATGCTGATCGACAGCGCGACCAGACGCAATCTGGAGCTGACGGAGACCATGCGTGAAAAGAGCAAGAGAGGTTCGCTGCTGGGCGTTCTGGATAAGACCTCCACGGCCATGGGCGCGAGGCGCCTGCGCAGCTTTCTGGAACAGCCGCTGCTGGATAAGGCGCAGATCATCGCAAGACAGGATGCCATCGAGGCGCTGCTTGCGAGCGTGATGGACAGGGAAGAGCTGAGAGAATACCTCGCTCCGATCTACGATCTGGAACGGCTGATCGGCCGGGTGGCTTTCGGAACAGCAGGCCCTCGTGATCTCATTGCTCTGAAAACCTCGCTTAAGATGCTGCCGGCGGTCAAACAGGCGCTTGGCTTTTTCAGTGCGCCCCTCTTAAAGCAGCTGAATGAAGCGATCGACCCGCTGGCAGACATCACGTCGCTGCTGGAGGCGGCCATTGAAGACGATCCGCCGCTTTCTTCCAAGGAGGGGGGCATTATCAAAGCCGGCTACAGCGAGGAGGTCGACCGCCTGAAAGCGGCGTCCACGGAGGGCAAAAACTGGCTGCTGGCCCTGGAACAGGAGGAGCGGGAGCGCACCGGGATCAAGACCCTGCGGGTAAAATTCAACCGGGTCTTCGGCTACTGTATCGAGGTGACGAATTCCTTTAAGGACATGGTTCCGGAGGATTATATCCGCAAGCAGACCCTGGTCGGCGCGGAACGCTACACCACCGCAAAACTGAAGGAACTGGAAAGCACCATTTTGGGCGCCGATGAGCGCAGCACGGCACTTCAGTATGATCTGTTCTGCGAAGTACGGAGAAAGGTGGCGGATGAGATGCTCCGCCTTAAGAGCGCCGCAGAGGCGGTGGCCACACTGGATGCGCTGGTCAGCCTTGCCATGGTGGCGGACAGGAACCGCTACGTCCGGCCGAAGATCAATGAAAAAGGCGTCATCGACATCCGGAACGGCAGGCATCCCGTCGTGGAAAAAATGCTGCAGGGAGAAGCCTTCATCGCCAACGATACCCTGCTGGACAACAGCGAGAACCGCTGCAATATCATCACCGGCCCGAATATGGCCGGAAAATCCACCTATATGCGGCAGACGGCGCTCATCGTTCTGATGGCGCAGATCGGGTCCTTTGTTCCCGCAGACAGCGCGAATATCGGACTGGTCGACCGGATCTTTACCAGGGTCGGTGCTGCCGATGATCTCGCGGCCGGACAGTCCACCTTCATGGTGGAAATGACGGAGGTCGCGAATATCCTGCGAAACGCAACGAAGCGCAGCCTCATCATTCTGGATGAGATCGGCCGGGGGACCAGCACCTTTGACGGGCTGGCTATCGCCTGGGCCGTGGTCGAGCATGTTTCCGATCCGAAGCTGCTTGGTGCAAAGACGCTCTTTGCCACGCATTATCATGAACTGACCGAGCTGGAAGGCAGTCTGCAGGGCGTGCGCAACTACTGCGTTTCGGTGAAGGAACAGGGCGAAAGCATCATCTTCCTGCGGAAGATCATTCCGGGCGGCGCGGACAAGAGCTACGGCATTCAGGTGGCAAGGCTTGCCGGTGTGCCGGAAAGCGTCCTGAAGCGCGCAAGGGAACTGGTGGACGAGCTTTCTGATGCGGACATCACCGAGCGCGCAAAGGAGATCGCGGAAAGCGCCGGCAGGAGCACGAAGGCAAAGACGATCAGGCGACCGGATGACGTGGACCGCGGGCAGATGAGCCTGTTCGGCGCGGTCACCAATGATGCCGTGGTGGAAGAGATCAAGAATCTGCCTCTCGAGACCATGTCGCCCATCGAAGCCCTGACCACGCTGTACCGTCTGCAGAACGATCTGAGGAACCGGGTATAAACAGCCAAAGGCTAAAGTCTTTTTCAATATCATCATCTGTATGGAGGAGTGATCATCATGACGAACAAACTACAGGAAATGCTGGATTTTATCCATGAAAGCCCGGTGTGCTTTTTTGCCGCCGCGAACGTAAAAAAGAGACTGCAGGACGCAGGTTATGAAGAAGTGACCGATCTGGGCATGATCAAGGCAGGAGGGAAGTACTTCCTGACGCGCAATAATTCCGCGGTGATCGCATTCCGCGTGCCGGAGGGCAGCGTGAAGGGCTTTGTGATCAGTGCCGCGCATTCAGATTCGCCCTGCCTGAAGATCCGCGACAAGGCGGAACTTGAGGGCGGCGTGGCCATCCGTCTGGATACGGAGCGCTATGGCGGAATGATCAATGCCTGCTGGGTAGACAGACCCTTAAGTGTGGCAGGTCGGGTGATGGTCCGTACGGAAAACGGCGTAGCCGTGCGTCTGGTGGACCTGAAGAAGGACATGGCCCTGATCCCGAACGTGGCCATCCATATGAACCGCGCGATGAATGATTCCGTCAAATATGATCCCGCGAAGGATCTGGTCGCGGTCTACGGCGAAACGGAGAACAAGGGCCGGTTTTATGAAGAAATCGCCGAAGCAGCGGGCTGTGCGAAGGAAGATATCCTGGGCACGGATCTCTACCTGTACAACAATCAGGCCGGTACGGTCTGGGGGCCTTCCGGTGAGTATGTTTCTTCCCCTCGTCTGGATGACCTTGCCTGCGTCTTCTCCTGCCTGGAAGCTTTCCTGACCGCAAAAGACACCGACCGCGTGCCTGTGCTCTGCGTTTTTGACAACGAAGAGATCGGCTCCGGAACCAAGCAGGGCGCCGGCTCCGACTTCCTTCCCCGCGTGCTCAAGGGGATCAGCCGCGGCCTCGGCCTGAATGAGAACGCGCATTACGTCCTGCTGGATAATTCCTTCTTCCTTTCCTGCGACAACGGCCACGCGAAGCATCCGAACCATCCGGAGATGGCGGATACGAACGAATACCCCGTGGTAAACGGCGGCATCGTGATCAAACACTCGCCCAAGTACGCCACGGATGCGGTATCCTGCGCGGTCTTCACCGAGATCTGCCGCAGAGCCGGCGTGAAGCTGCAGAGCTATGCGAACCGCCCGGATATCGTGGGCGGCGGCACGCTCGGCCTGATCGCGGATACGAAGACACCGGTCTATACCGTGGATATAGGCATGGCGCAGTGGGCTATGCACTCCAATTTTGAGACCTGCGGCAGCCGCGACATCGAGAATTTCATTCTCGGCGTGAAAGCTGCCTATGAAACGACCCCTGATTTTACCGATGAAAGAGTAACATTTTAATGGCAAAGATTCATGTGTTGGATGACCAGACCATAGATCAGATCGCTGCCGGTGAAGTGATTGAGCG
>CADCPP010000211.1 GCA_902803355.1 uncultured Lachnospiraceae bacterium
CGATCATGCTCCGGCTTCAGGATGCTCCCGGTCACTCCCGCTCTTTTTCCTTAAACACCTTATGCAGCTTAGCGTATTTAATAGCGTGAAATGCTGCCCCTGTTATCCCAAGGTGCCGCCCATGGCAGCTAAAGAGCAGTGTTTTTCCATAGTACAGCATATCAACAAGCGGAATATCCTGCAGATCAAAACGCTCTCCGGCAAATTCCAGACGGTCCTTAAAGCCGCTGAGACTCCCTCTCACAAGGTCCTTTTGCTGATGATCCGCAGTGATCTCATACAGCAGCAGGTCTTCGTCCTGAAAGACCGGTCCTTCGCCCTCAAAGGCGGCAATATACGCTTCTGTCTCCTGCTCTGACCATTTTCCCCAGTCATATACGCTGTCAAAGCGAAGGCCTTCGCCCTTCAGGAAACCCTGCTCGGTATATACGCCGCTCTGCCCGCATGCCAGGCAGCGAAAGCGGTCGCCTTCCGTCTTCATGGAATCAAACGCGCCGCAGCGGGAGCACTTGACAAGGTAATTCTCCAGCCCCTCTGCCAGTCTTTCTCCTCGGTAAGCCGCCATGGTCCCCCGCTGACGCTGGTACGCATTTTCGGCAAGGTCCCGGTTGATCGCCTCTGTCAGCTCGCGGGTGCTCATCTGCCGGATCTGCTGCGGCGTATAGGTTCCGGCAATGCGCCCCCGCATGGGGCCGGTGCGGAAGGTATAAGCCCAGCGTGGCGCGACAAAATAGCCGCCTTCCATATGATACGTGACCAGCCCGCAGCCGGCCAGCTTCACCAGCTTCGCTGCGGATTCGGGAAGGGTAAGCGTCTCGCCGTTAAAGGAGCGGCTTCCTTCCGGGAACAGGATCACATTTTTGCCTTTTTTCAGGCGGTCCAGGATCTCTCTGGCGGTATCCAGAGCCACCGAGCCCTTAAATTCGAAGATCGGATCCTGAGCCCATTTCATGAACGGTCCGTTTTTCGAGCGCAGCAGATGCTCCCCCGCCACAAAAAACATGGGCTTCGGAAATGCCGCAGCAAGAATAAACATGTCCACCTCAGTCAGGTGATTGGACATGACCAGATACGGTCCCTGAAAATCTTTCAGTTTATCCGTCTGAAAGTCATATTTTTTCAGAACAAGAGGACTGACCGCATGCAGCATGCGGTAAAACAAACGATATCTGAATTTATCCTTCCAGCCTTTCATCCGGTCTGAATCTCCCCGTTGTGCCTCTTTGCAAGTTACGCTTCGCCTCTTTGATACGCTTCTGCATAGGCCCTGATCATTTCACTGAGGCTGACCTTCGGGACGTAGCCAAGCTCCGTCTTTGCCTTCGTGATATCGAAGACCTGGCTTCTGCCAAGCGTGCAGACATTGTAGCGTGTCAGCGCCGGGGCCTTATCCCAGATCCCAAACAGTTTATAAACTCCTTCCAGCAGGCCGGCCACGCCGTAAGCCAGAGAAAAGGGCAGGTGCAGATACTTCGGTTTCGTCCCCAGCGCCGCAAACATCTCCTCTGCGAGGGCGGGAACGCTGCGCGGCTCATCATTGGTGATATGATACACCTGGGCGAGCGCCTCCTCTCTTTCCAGGCAGAGCCTTAAGGAGAGGGCTACGTTCTCGATGCAGCACAGATCTGCCATCACGCTTCCCTTCTGAAAGAGCGGGATGCCAATGGTCTCGTTTGCGCGGATGAGGACCGGGAGCATGTTCTTATCTCCTATCCCGCACAATCCGCGCGGGCGAATGATGGCGTATGGGACTTTGTCCTGGCCGCGCACCAGCTTTTCCGCCAGGATCTTGCTTTCAATATAATAATTCAGGTGATTATTTTCGTTGTAGTCCTTTTCCGTAAGGTGCAGATCGTTTTTCAGAGGCTGAACACTGGGAGAAGACGTGTAGATGAGGCGTTTGATATGATTTTCTTCGCAGGCCCGCAGCACATTGCGTGTTCCCTCCACATTCGTGCGGATGAAGTCTTCACGCCTGCCCCAGCCCTTAAGCAGGGCACCGCAGTGGATCACGTAGTCCGCAGCCGCGCAGGCCTGAGTGATGTCCTCGGGATTGCAGAAATCGCCCTGAAAGAGCTCTATATTCTCCCCTTTCAGCTGTGCCAGCTTTTCCGCATTTCGCCCGAAAGCGATCACACGGTAGCCGTTTTCCTGCATTTCCCTGACCACATAGCGCCCCAGAAAGCCATAGGCGCCGGTCACGAGTACTGTTTCCATCCGCAGTTCCTCTTCTTTCAGCGGAATGTGCCGCTATAATTCCGTTAAGATTGTAAAGTAAGAAAAAGGAAAAGTCAATAAAACAGCCGGCGCCTCTTGCCCTTTTGCAAGCTGTGCCGGCTGTCTTCGCGGGTGAAGGACCGCAAAGCAGATTCTTCCCAATTTCAGCCCTGATCTTTCCGGGGCTGTTTCGAAGAAGAGAGGCGACGACCGGATTTGAACCGGTGCATCAGGGTTTTGCAGACCCACGCCTTACCACTTGGCTACGTCGCCTTATGAAAAATGACTCCATCGGGATTCGAACCCGAGTTACCGCCGTGACAGGGCGATGTCTTAACCGCTTGACCATGGAGCCATAAACTCCCCGAGCAGGGCTCGAACCTGCAACACCTCGGTTAACAGCCGAGTGCTCTGCCATTGAGCTATCGAGGAAAATATAAGGGTCAGCACCCTCAAAACCGCATATCGAAGAAAGAGTAAATCAGAAGATGTTAAGATCAAGTGTTCGACCGATTAGTAACAGTCAGCTCCGCATATTACTATGCTTCCACCTCTGCCCTATCAACCTCGTCGTCTTCAAGGGGTCTCATGGATATCTCATCTTGAGGGGGGCTTCACGCTTAGATGCC
>CADCPP010000212.1 GCA_902803355.1 uncultured Lachnospiraceae bacterium
ACCAAACAGAAGGCATAAGGCGGCCCGTCTGCCTTCGGGTAGGTCGCTTGAGCCGTCCGGCAACGGACGGTCTAGACAGATGATCATCCTCGACAGAACCCGGCTTACAACCCTGCTCCGCTTTACAAAGGAGAATTAATGAGACGAACAAGCGAATGGCTGGATATCCTGCTGAATACCGTCTTCATCGTGATGACGGCGGCGCTTGTCGTGCTCGCTGTTTTAAGTCTGATCGGCGGGCCCACGCTTCGCTTTGCGCCGTATATGGCCGGCGCCTGTGCGCTGTATTATCTGGCTCTTGCGGTGAAGGTCTTTGCGGAGGGCGGAAGGCACAGCTTCCTGAAAGGATCGCTTCTGGCGCTTCTTACCCTCTTTCTCTGCGGCTTTGCCTATCTTGCATACAGGTGTTTATGATGATCGATGAAACGGCATTAAAAGAAGTCTGGAACAAAGAGGTGATCCGGGGAAGAGCTGCAAACGGGCAGCTTCCTTTTTTTGAGGTGTGGGAAGAGATCGGGTCAACGAATGACAGAGCGGCGGTGCTCGCCAAAGGCGGCGCGCCGGATTTCTGCCTGGTCACGGCTGATAAACAGACCGCCGGCAAGGGGCGGCGCGGACGCGTATGGGAATCTCCCGCAGGATCGAGCCTGTCCATGAGCCTGATCCTCCGTCCCCGCGTGCCGCTGGATACACTCTCGCAGCTGACCATCCTGGGCGGGATCGCAGTCAAGCGCTGCCTGGAAAAAGCCGGGACGGCGCCGCGCATCAAATGGCCGAATGATATCCGTCTGATGGACAGGAAAGTCTGCGGGATCCTCGCGGAGACGGCACTTTCCGGAAACTGCGCGGCCTATACGATCCTCGGCATCGGGATCAACATCAGGCGCGCTGCCTATGCGGAAGACGTCGCACCCCTCGCGATCTCTCTGGAAGAGGCCGGGGCAGCCGTGTCCCGTGAAGAACTGATGGCGAAGATCAGCGGGGAGATGATGGATTTGACCGCTAAGTGGGAACAGGCAGGAGACCTTTCCTTCATCAGGGATGAATATGAAGCATCGATGGAGTGGAAGGGGGAGATCTGCCGCGTGATCAGCGCGGACGGCAGCTTTACGGAGGGCAAAGTCCTGGGCATCAACACAGACGGGACCCTGCGTTTTCTGACTAACGAAGGTGAAAAGGCCGTCGGCGCCGGTGAAGTCAGTCTGAGACGATAAAACTGCAGAATAAATCGAAAAAACCGCTTGCAAATCCAGCCGTGCCGTGTTAAACTACACGACTGTGACATATCACAATCCTTGCTTTCCCCTGCGTGGGAAGGCCGAAGTCCAAAAGGAGGTAAAAGCATGAGTAAGTACGAATTAGCCGTTGTTCTCAGTGCTGCCCTGGAAGATGAAGCGAGATCCGCCGCTCTTGACCGAGTGAAGGATTACGTAGAAAAAGCCGGCGGCAACATCACGAACGTAGACGACTGGGGAAAGAAAAAGCTCGCGTATGACATCCAGAAGATGAGCGAAGCTTACTACTACTTCATCCAGTTCGAAGCCGAGACCGACGCGCCCGGTGAGATCGAATCCAACGTTCGTCTTATGGAGTCGGTCATTCGTTTCCTTTGCATCAAAAAGGACGAAGCCTAAGATCAGTTTTAAGAGGTAAGTATGAACAAAGTTATTTTGATGGGCCGTCTGACGAGAGATCCGGAAGTTCGTTATTCCAGCGGTGATAATGCTACAGCCATCGCACGTTTCGGGCTTGCGGTCGACCGCCGTTTCCGGCGCGGCAACGAGAATCAGGAAGCTGATTTCTTCAACTGCACCGCTTTCGGCAAACAGGGTGAATTTGTGGAAAAATACCTGAAGAAGGGCACCAAAATCCTTCTGTCCGGCCGTATCCAGAACGACAATTACACCAATCGTGACGGTCAGAAGGTCTCTTCCGTGCAGATCATTGCCGAAGAGATCGAATTTGCCGAGAGCAAGAACACAGGTTCCGCTCAGAGCGCTCCGCAGAGCTACAGCAACAGCTCTTCGGAAGGAAGCCGCCCCGCTGCCGACGGATTTATGAATATTCCGGACAGCATTGACAGCGAAGAGCTTCCGTTTAATTTCTAAACAGGAGGGTATTACGATGGCTTTCAATAGAACCGATAAGGGCGATGCGCCGAGAAAGCACATGCCTGTGCGCCGTAAGAAAAAAGTCTGCACGTTCTGCGGCGTGGAAGGTGAAGTCGATTACAAGGATGTGGCCCGGCTGAAAAAGTATATCTCCGAGCGCGGCAAGATCCTGCCTCGCCGGGTGACCGGGACCTGCGCAAAGCATCAGCGTGAGTTAACGACTGCTGTAAAGCGCGCCCGCAACCTTGCGCTGCTGCCTTATTCCATGGATTAAGGCACAACATGATCCGGACCGGATTCTTTCCGGCCCGGATTTTTTATCCGGGG
>CADCPP010000213.1 GCA_902803355.1 uncultured Lachnospiraceae bacterium
CGATGTTAAAGATTACGGAGATATCGTACCTCCTTTTGCTTTAGAAGAAGGCAATCCCAGAATGCGGTTTGAGAAGGAGATCAATGAGGCAAATCAGGAATTGTATGAGCGGGTGCTCGCATGCCTGAATCAAGACCGTTTTCCTGTGATTCTCGGCGGCGATCACAGCATCGCTGCCGGCTCGGTTTCCGCCAGTCTGACAAAGTATAAGCATGTTGGCATCCTTTGGATCGACGCTCATGCGGATTTTAATGATGAAAAGATCACGCCCTCCGGCAATATCCACGGCATGCCTCTGTCTGCCGTTTGCGGCTGCGGTCCCGATTCGTTAGTCTCCTATTCCAGCGACAGGGCCGATCCTTTGAATGTGGTGATCGTCGGAGCCCGTTCCATAGACCCTCTTGAAAAAATAAAGCTTAAGGAAAAGGGCGTAACCGTATATTCTATCAGCGATATCCACGCCGAAGGGATCACAGCCATCATCCGCAAGGCCATCCTGACTGCCGGGAAAGGCACGAACGGCATCCATATGAGTTTCGACATGGATGCGCTTGACCCGACGCAGGCCCCCGGTGTCGGCACACCTGTGAACAACGGATTGACACAGCGTGAGGCCTTTATCATCTGTGAAGAAATGTATAAATACGATAAACTGGTCGCCCTTGATATTGTTGAGACGAACCCTTTATTGGACCAGAGAAATATGACCGGTATCCTTGCCAGTGAACTGGTTCTTGCCTGTCTTGGAAATACCGATTACCGATAACTGCCAATGGCAGGTTTTCCGATCCCCCGGAGGTGTTTTATGAAGATCCACGGCTTGCAGAAAATGACGCTGCTTGATTATCCCGGACACGTTGCCTGTACGGTTTTTTTAGGCGGCTGCGATTTCCGCTGCCCTTTCTGCCACAACAGCGATCTTCTGGATATGAACGCCCCGGCCATCATGGATGACGAGGAGCTTCTCCGTTTTCTGGAGAGTCGCAGGGGTCTTCTGGACGGCGTGGCCTTTACCGGCGGAGAACCGCTGCTGCGCGGAGATATCGCGGACCTTTTCCGCCGGGTCAAAGCGCTTGGTTTCCCCATCAAGCTGGACACCAACGGGACCCATCCCGGCGTCTTGTCTTCTCTGATCCGCGAAGGACTCGTGGACTATGTCGCCATGGATGTGAAAAACGATCCGGCGCGTTATGCTATGACAGTCGGACGAGGCCGTGCAGGTGACAGCTTTGCCGACAGTATGGAGCAGATCAGAAAAAGCATCGCCGTTCTGCTTTCCGGAGATCTCCCCTATGAATTCCGCACGACCGTGGTGCATGAACTGCATGATGACGATTCCTTCCGCGGGATCGGGGAGATGATCCGCGGTGCGGACAAGTACTTTCTGCAGTGCTATACCGACCGTGACAGCGTGCTTCTTCCCGGTCTTTCCGCGCCGTCCAGAGAGGACATGGAGCGCTATGCCGGGATCATGAAGTCCTGCGTTAAGTCCGTCAGCATACGGGGCATGGACTGATAAGGTCCGGCTCTCTCATTGTGCTGCAGCATCGCTGCAGCATTTTTCGTATAGTCAGCGCATTTTTTACGTAACCACTATATCTTGTGTTTTTTCGATTTTTTTATCCCAATATATTGACAATCCCTGTCCGCTTTGCTATATTGATTGTGTCCGCCGCTGATGCGGCGTTCTTTACGCCGTTTTACGGCAAAACGATCACTTCGGACTGCGGTCCGTTAACAAGGAGTCCTTATGTACCAAGTAGCAAAGCGTGATGGAAAGATCACTGATTTCGATATAAAGAAAATCAGCGCGGCGATCACCAAGGCATTTGAAGCCACCGGAAAGCCTTATCATCCCACGGTCATCGACATGCTGGCCCTCCGGGTCACCTCCGAATTCGAAGACAAGATCAAAAATGATACGATCGCCGTGGAAGATATTCAGGACTGTGTAGAAAAGGTCTTATCTGAAGCCGGTTATTCCGACGTCGCCAAGGCCTATATTCTGTACCGCAAGCAGCGTGAGAAAGTCCGCAACATCAATTCCGCTCTGCTGAACTATAAAGATCTGGTAGACAATTACCTGAAGATCAATGACTGGCGCGTGAAGGAGAATTCCACCGTCACCTATTCCGTGGGCGGTCTGATCCTCTCCAACTCCGGCGCGATCACCGCCAATTACTGGCTGAGCGAGATCTATGATCCGGAAGTCGCCGAAGCGCACCGCAGCGCGGCGATCCATCTGCACGATCTTTCCATGCTGACCGGCTACTGCGCAGGCTGGAGCCTGAAGCAGCTGATCCAGGAAGGCCTGGGCGGCGTTCCCGGCAAGATCACTTCTTCCCCGGCGAACCACCTCAGCACACTGTGCACCCAGATGCTCAACTTCCTCGGCATCATGCAGAACGAGTGGGCAGGCGCGCAGGCGTTTTCCTCTTTTGACACTTATCTGGCACCTTTTGTAAAGATTGATCATCTGAGCCAGAAAGAAGTAAAACAGTGTATCCAGTCTTTCGTATACGGGGTAAATACACCAA
>CADCPP010000214.1 GCA_902803355.1 uncultured Lachnospiraceae bacterium
GCCAAGGCCCGACAGGTTGGTCCACAGGAAGCTCAGCACCGCGTACAGCACCAGGCAGATGATGAGCGGACGGTCGCCGCCGAGCTCGGCAGCCTTGGTGATCAGGGCGCGGGATACGCCGGTCTGCGTGACCATGCGGCCATACCAGCCGCCGAAGAAGATCGCCGCCATGGCAGCTGCCATGTGCGCCGCGCCGCCGGCCAGAATGTAGGTCAGCAGGCTCTGGTCGGTCTCCGCACCTTCGGGTTTCACGAGCGGAACGCCGGCGATCAGGGCAATGCCGAGGGCCATCACGATCAGGGCGATGAAGGTCGGCAGTTTTCTCGTGATCATCAGCGCTGCAATGAGCAGGAAGAACACGATGATCAGAATAGCACGAATGTCCATAATTCCTCCTTAAATGATTAATAATTTTCGGCCGGGTGTTTTCCCCCCGTTCCGGCCGATGGAGAACTTAGTAAGTGATGCGTTTGGCCAGTTCAAAATAGGTCCTGGCGAAGGCATGGGCGCCCACTTCGGAAAGCGCGCGGACGCCGGTCTTGCCGATCTTCAGACCGAAGAGGTTCAGAGACGGCAGTTCCACCTGCTTGCTGGTCAGGCCCAGCCTGGTGTTTTCCAGATGGTGGAAATACTCATGGGCGAGGATCAGATTTTCCGCCTTGCCTTCGGACAGATTGTTCTTCGCCGCCCACTTTTTGATGGACTCGGTATAGAGCACCATCACCTGTTTTTTGGTCTCGTATTCGGCGAAGTAGCGCATGCCGGCGATCACGTTGTCCTTGTAGACCCTCTCGATCTTCAGATGCTTCTCACGGGCGATCTTGCGGAAATCCGTCTCACCGCCGGTCTCTTCGTAGAAATCCCTTGCCGCCTGCGCGCCGGTCTCCCAGGCCCGCTCTGCGGCAGCATCCACATCGATCCCGTTTTTCAGCATCTTCTTGTACATGTAATCGTTTTTGATCTCTTCCAGCGCAAGTTTTTTGCTCGGAAAAGGGAAACTGCTCATGACGGCTCCTTAATCGTTCGGATGGCTGGCCACGACAAGGATGGGCTCCTCATCCTTCACGGCCGCCATTTCGACCTCGGCGATGGACACGGCCTGCGCATCTTCCACCAGTCCCGTCAGGTCGATGATCTTCTTGCCGACCACGATGTAGAGGTTCGGCAGCTGGTGGCCGCGGTCATCGTAGACGGCGTATTCGCCGAGCATCTTCTTCACGGCCTTCTTCCAGCCGGAAGCCGGCGTCGCGATCACATGGCCGTCCTTCTTCTGGATGCGCACCACGCCTTCATCGTCGATCAGGGCAAGAGGCGTCGTCCGTTTCTTAAAGATCAGCAGGGTCTTTTCGACCTTGTCGTACTGCACCGCCAGCATATGGTCACTGCGGCCGGTGATCTGCAGCTTGTCCTTATCCGCATTCATCTGCTCGGCGGCCTTGGCCAGCAGTTCGTCATCCGTCAGCTGCTTGTCCAGCAGGTTCTTCGTACGCAGCTCGGTGGCACCGATGGCCGTCGCGCGAACGATGTTCCGCTTGTTGTCGATCTCAATGGAGATCTCGATGGAAGAAGGATCGGCGCCGGCATCCAGCACCAGCTTTTCCGCCTCACGGCGGACCTCCAGGATCTCCTGTTCGGTCGGGTTCAGGATGGTGCGCTCCACCATATCGCGGACCATGGCCAGCGAAACACCGATGGTGGAAATGACCGGCGCATTCTTTGCGATCCTCCATTTGTGTCCCAGCGTTTCCGCAAGATGCGGCACCACTACGCTGGCACCGCCGCCGCCGCCCACGAACACCGTCGTGCGGGGATCCATGTTGTAATCTTTGATAAGGGCCTGCGCCACCGCGCCGTTCTTGGCGGCGGAAAATTCCAGGACCTTCCTTGCGGTCTCCTCAACAGAGAGGCCCATATTCGCCGCAAGCGGCGCCCAGGCTTTCTTTGCGGCTTCCACATTGCCAAAGGCGTAATCGCCTTCCTTCACATAGCCGCAGAGGTTCGCGGCGCCGGAGAGGGTCAGCGAGAATTTCTTTCCGTTTGCGCATTCGATATAGGCGTATTCCGGATCGCCCTCCTTCGGGCGGACCGTCTTCAGGACCGGATCCACGATCTCTTCGGGGTCCGTATAGACTTCATATTTCAGGCCGGCGATATGCGCGCTGCGCGGTCCGACGTTGACGGCCTTGCCGCCTTCGATCTGCACCATGGAACCGCCGCCGATGCCCACCGTACGCACGTCCAAGGAGTTCAGGTAGGTCTTGTGGCCGCCCACTTCCGCGTACTTGACGATGACCTTGCCATCCTTCACGCAGGAGATATCCGTCGAGGTGCCGCCCACTTCAAAGAAGAGGCCCATGGTCAGCTTTTCGTACATCATGGCGCCCGCAACACCTGCGGCAGGGCCTGAGAGCGTGGTCAGGATGGGGCGTCTGCGGACTTCGTCCACCGTCATGACGCCGCCGTCGCAGCGCATGATCATGAGCGGCGCCTTGATGCCCGCCTCCTTGATGCATTCCTCGGTCATATTGGCGGCGTCCAGCATCTTGGGAAGGATACTGGCATTCACCACCGCCGTGCGGGTACGCACGCGCAGGCCGTAGAGCTTGGAGATATGGTTGGTGGCGGTGGCCGGAAGCCCTTCGTCCGCGCAGATGCTCATCCCGCGCTCTTCATGCTCCGGCTTGTCCACGCTGAAGGCCTCAGCGGCCACGTACGCCTGCGACTGTTTCGCCTTGAGCTCGTCCAGTGCCGCCCGGATCTGCGCATCCAGCGTGCTTTCGTCCGAACAGTCCACGAAGGCATTTTCCGTCTGCAGGAACTTGCCCTTCGCCAGCTCGATATTGCCGATATTGGTATCGCTTTTGGATTTGGCGCCTTCCAGACCGCTACCGATGGTCACGATGCCGACCCGGGCTACGTCGCCCTCCAGCAGGGCGTTGGTCGCCTGCGTCGTGCCGTGCGCGATAAAGCAGACATCATCCACGTTGATATGGTGTTCCTCGATCACACGGTGCAGCGCCTGAATGATGCCTTCCGCCACGCCGTGCGGCGCATCATGGGTGGTCGGCACCTTGACCATTCCGATCACTTCATAGCTGTCATTGTCGATCGCTACCGCGTCCGTAAAGGTTCCGCCTACGTCTATACCGATCCTGACTTTCATCCGTTACTCCTTTGATCCGTGCCGGTGGCACGGCTATATCCTCAGCCGATTTTATTCTTTGTTTATATTTTATTCATTTTGAATTATTTGTCCAGATTTTAGCGAAGATTTGATTCCCCTTTCAAAATGCAAAAGCGTCTGTCCAAATGTGAAAGTACTTTCAGCAACTGTGAAAGACATGATTGAAACTCTCTGCAACCGATTGAAATTCAGGAGGATCTGCGCTATAATTATTTTGCCGGAGCATTTCCCGCGGCAGCGCGGCATCCGGCATAAGAGGAAGGGCCTTCATGAACACAGAACTGATCCGGCAGAGAATACGGGAGCACTACGAGGATTTCACGCCCACGGAACGGCGCGTGGCCGATTATCTGCTGTTCTTCCGGGACAGCGAGCTGCCCTCCACCACGCAGATCTCACAGGAGCTCTTCGTTTCCGAGGCGACCATGACCCGCTTTGCCAAGCGCTGCGGCTTTCACGGCTTCCGCGAGATGCGCTTCTCCTTTTTTGACTCGCCCCGCTTAAGAGTCGCCCCGCTTCCGGATCCGGCCGCAAGCCGCATTGAAAACTCCTATCAGTATCTGATGGAGCGCACCATTTCCTCGGTCGATGAGCAGGCGGTACGGCGCGTGGCAGGATACCTGCAGAAGGCGGATACCGTCCTGGTCTGCGGGATCGGCTACTCCGGCATCTCCGCGACGGAATATCAGCTGCGGCTGCTCCGCATCGGTCTGCGCGTGGAAGCAGCCAATGAAAGCCATCTTCTGCGGATCATGGCCTCGCTCCTTTCGGAAAACAGCGTGATGATCGCGCTGTCCGTCGGCGGATCGACAAAGGAGATCGTGCAGGCGTTAAAGATCGCCCGGGAAAAGAGGGCAAAGATCGTACTCGTCACCTCCTCCCAGAAGCCGGACGGCGCCGAGTACTGCGATGAGATCCTGCATGCGGGCTCGATCCGTGACTTAAATTCGGGAATCACCGTATCGCCGCAGCTTCCCCTGCTTTTTGTTCTGGACCTTCTGTATGCCCAGCTCTTAAGCGACAATTTCACCACCGCCATGTCGGCGCATTCAGCCACGCTGTCCGCCCTGGGGATCCGCAGCCTTCCCGATCAGGCAAAGCATCACCGGAAAGACGGCAGCGAATCGTGAGGTTTC
Organism: uncultured Lachnospiraceae bacterium; assembly: GCA_902803355.1. Classification (GTDB taxonomy): domain Bacteria; phylum Bacillota; class Clostridia; order Lachnospirales; family Lachnospiraceae; genus UBA6987. Next base: position 4,321 of record CADCPP010000214.1, read on the forward strand.
TTTATGAATTATCTCGGTATTGAATTTTCCTACCGCAGCATTCCCGAACTCGACCCTGAGTTTATTCCGCTGCGCGTCTTTGACCGCGCCTTCCTTGAAGGAGCCAAAAAGCCCATCGGCATCGCCGTAGAGCGGGCCGGAGGGCAGATCGCGTCCCTGGAGACCTTTATCCACGGCACAGAGGAGATGCGTAAGGCCGACTATTATTACATTGACCGCATCGTCAAGACTCTGCTCTGGGTAAAGGGCGGGTTCCGGATCTATGTGCGCGGCGATCAGGAGATCTACGCCTATCTGAAAGATGCTTACGCGGAAGGCGGCTCGCGCGATTTCGACCGCGCTTTTATGGCCGGAGTCTATGAACACCCCTTCGAGGTCGTGCTCACGGATGAGCTCCCCGCCGCGCAGGATAAGCCGCAGACCGTGGGCGGCCATTTGGACGGCTGCCGGGTCGGTTTTGACGCGGGCGGCAGCGACCGCAAGGTCTCCGCGGTGATCGACGGCAAGTCGGTCTGGTCCGAAGAGGTGGTCTGGTTCCCGAAGACCTCTGCCGATCCGTCCTATCAGTATGAGGGCATCGTCTCCGCCTTTAAGGCGGCGGCAGCGCACATGCCCCGCGTGGATGCCGTGGGCGTCTCCTCCGCCGGCATCTTCATCAATAACCGGACCATGGTCTCTTCGCTGTTCCTGGCTGTGCCGGAGGAGCTGAAGGAAAAGGAAGTGCGCGATGTCTATATCCGCGCGGCCGCCGAGTGCTTTGGTCCCGTTCCCTTAAGCGTAGCGAACGACGGCGACGTGACCGCTCTTGCCGGCGCCTTAAGCCTGGAGAAGAACAACCTTCTCGGCATCGCCATGGGCACCAGCGAGGCCGCCGGATATGTCGACAAAAACGGGCTGATCACGGGCTGGCTGAACGAGCTGGCCTTCGTTCCGGTGGACGCATCTCCTTCCGCCATGCGCGATGAGTGGAGCGGCGACATCGGCTGCGGCGTCAAATATTTTTCCCAGGATGCGGTGATCAAGCTCGCGCCGACCGCCGGGATCGCGCTGGATGAAGCCCTCTCTCCTGCCGAAAAGCTGAAGGCCGTGCAGGCGCTCATGGAAAAGGGCGATCCCTGCGCCGCTGCCATCTACCGCTCCATCGGCACCTATCTTGCCCACTCGCTTGCCTTCTATTATGACTGGTACAGCTGTGAAAACGTCCTCCTGCTCGGCCGTGTCATGAGCGGCAGGGGCGGCGAGAGCATTCAGGAGACCTGCCGGCGCGTGCTGGATGACGAATACCCGGATCTGCCCATCCATATCTTCCTTCCGGATGAAAAATTCCGCCGGGTCGGGCAGTCCGCCGCAGCCGCCTCTCTCCCGGAGACCTGAAGCAAAAAAACTTCCGCCTGTTCGACGGAAGTTCAGACGGCCTCATCTCCCCCATGGCCTGCCGGAGGAAGGAATATCACTCCTTCCTGAAAGACAAAGGACCGATGTAAGCGCACCGGTCCTCTCTTTTTATCACTGTTTTGATTCCGCTCTCACATACAAGGTCTTTCTGCCTGCGCCAAGACGCAGAAGCGTTCCGTCGTCCACCAGTTTTTTCAGCGCCGACTCGACCGAAGAACTTCCGAGACTGGGGCAGCCTTCCAGAACCTCCTGCTTGGAAAACTTTCCGATCCGGCCCGCCACATAAGCTTTCACGATATCGTAGGAAGTGCTTCGTGTTCCGGCTTTTTGAACGGTGTGTATCCGCATCTCAAAGTCACGATAGCAGGAAAGGATCACCCCCAGCATGTATTTGATAAACGGTTTCGGGTCGTTTTTCTCTTCATGCCAACCCCGGTCTGCCTTCTGCAGCGCGTCATAATAGGCTTCCTTCGTATCTGCGATCGCTTTTTCCAGACTGATGTAACGTCCCACAAAATACCCGCTGCGGTACAGAAGCAACAGCGTCAGGAGCCTGCTCATCCGACCGTTTCCGTCATTGAAAGGATGAATGCACAGAAAATCCACGATAAAACAGGGGATCAGGATCAGTTCATCCACGATTTCTTTCTCGGTCGCCGTCCGATACTGCTCACAGATCCTGTCTACCGCGTCCGGCGTTTCATATGGTGCAAGCGGCCTGAACAAAACCACCTTTTCCCCGTTTTCCAGCTCCATATCGATCTCATTCGGTGTCGTTTTGAAGCGCCCGCCATAGGAAAGATTCGTATATTTCAGCAGATCCCGGTGCATCTGAAGGATATAATTGCCCGTCAAAGGGATCACATCATAGTTTTCACGCACCAGATTCAGCACGTTCCGATAACCCAGGATCTCTTCTTCCGCTCTGTTTTTCGGCGTGGTTTTATCTGCCACGAGCTGCTTCAGCCGGCTGTTCGTGGTCACGATGCCTTCGATCCTGTTGGATGCCTCGGTACTCTGGACCTTTGCAATCTCGATCAGCCTCTCCAGTTCGGCAGGTTTTTGCCGCAGGAACAACTCTTGTTTTCCCTTGTATTCATGAATTTTGGAGATATAGGACAGGATCTCCGTATCCCACGTTCTCTCCGCAAGACAGGAATAATCAAATCGTCTCATTCCGCTCTCTTTTCTCCCAAAACCGCTATTTTTCTCCCAAATTGTACCCGTTTTTGGGAGATTCCTTAGTGATCATAGAACATTTTTCTTTTTTTGTCCAGTTTCTTCTGTGCAATCATCGCTGCATTTTGTCTTTTTCTCATAAAATGAACAGGAGCAATGCCCTCCCTTCCGGGCCGGCGCAGTCAAAAATGTTGCCTTCTCTTTTTTCATTTGCTATAATTTTTTGCTGACATCCATATGAAAGGATTACGATCATGCTGATCCGCAGAGCCAATACGTCCGATACCGAGGCCATTCTCGCTCTTTTATCTCAGGTCCTGGAGATCCATGCCTGGATCCGCCCGGACCTTTTTATCTCCGGAACCACCAAGTACAGCGCGGAGGATCTTGCCCGGATGTACCCGGACGATTCCCGTCCCATCTATGTGGCAGAAGAGGACGGCGCCGTGCTCGGCTATGCCTTCTGCCAGATCAAGCCGCCGCCTGTTCCCTGCCCGCCCACGATGACGCCGCACAAGGTCCTCTATATCGATGACCTCTGCGTGGATGCCTACGCCAGACGCCGGCACGTCGGCCTCATCCTCTTTGATGAGGTGAAGCAGGAAGCAAGGCGCCTTGGCTGCGACAGCATCACCTTGAACGTCTGGGAAGGGAACGATGCCGCCCTTACGTTTTACAAGAGCATGGGCATGAAGACCCGCTCCCGCATTATGGAATATGACCTGAACCGGAAGGAGGACTGACCGGCGATGCCGGCAAAGTGCACGCATGAAATACCGCATTCTTCACAATAAGTGGTTCCTGTATCTCACCGAATTTTTTTCCGGCGTCTCCGTGATGGCCGTGGAGCTTGGCGCAAGCCGCCTGCTGGCGCCGTATTTCAGCTCCTCGCAGATCGTCTGGACCATCATCATCGGCACCATCATGATCGCCATGGCGCTCGGCAATCTCTACGGCGGACGCACGGCCGATAAAAACCCCGATCCCGCAAGGCTCTACCGCCGCATCCTGATCGCCGCGATCTGGATCGCCGCGATCCCCGTGGCGGGCAAATATGTGATCCTTGGCGTATCCGCGCTCATGGTCTTTGCCATCAGCACGAATTTCCTGATCTGGGCGGCCTTTGCCAGCTGCATGATCGTCTTCGTTTTTCCGCTGTTTTTGCTTGGCACGGTCACGCCCTGCCTGGTGAAATTCACGGCGGAGAGCCTGGACGAAAGCGGCCGCACCGTGGGGCGGCTCGGCGCCTGTAATACCATCGGCAGCATTCTCGGCACCTTCCTGCCCACCTTTGTGACCATCCCCAGCGTAGGCACCGCCGCGACCTTTCTCATCTTCGCCGGCATCCTGCTTGCGCTTGCCCTGGCCTTCTTTATCAGC
>CADCPP010000215.1 GCA_902803355.1 uncultured Lachnospiraceae bacterium
ATTATACCGCATTGTGAAATAAAAAACAAGATGCCTCCGAAAGAATTCGGAGGCACCCGGATCATGCCGCGATCCCTTATTTTACGCTCACACTGCTGTAGCAGCTGGTGGAGCCGTACGAGCCCGCATTCGTAAAGGTATAGCTCGTTCCGCCGATTGTGACGCTGTGACTGCCGGAAGAATGCAGGGACAGGGAGTACTGTTTGACATTGCCGGAGGCAGACACTCTGCCGTAGCCCAGGATGATCAGCGTGCCGCCGCTGATGGAGACGCTTCCGTCTGCGTCAATGGCCGCGGCCATCTCACTGGACGGCCCGCGGGTGATCACGATGCCGCCCGACTGGATATAACTGCCGTTGCTGTCGATCCCGTCGGTATCGCCGTTTGCGGAGACCGTTACATCCAGGTAGCCGCCGGAAATATTGATCTGAGCCGTTTCCTGACCCTTGGTGGCATTCACGCCGTCATCATTGCCGGCCACATAGATGGTGCCGCCGGAAATGCTGATCACGTTTGCTTCCAGGCCTTCATAGGCGCTGTCGATCCTGACGGTGCCGCCGGAAATATTCAGCTTGTAATCTGCGTGGATGCCGTCCGCGCCGGAGACGGTCTGCTGATTGCTCCAGCCGCCCCTGCCGCCCGGGCCCATCCGGCCGCCTGCCGTCTTGTTCTCCGGCGAATAGACGCTCATGCTCACGCTGCCTCCGGAGATATTGATGGTCCCGCGGCCCTTGCCGCCGGCCTCAAAGGAAGTGCCGTAATCCGCGTGCAGGCCGTCGTCATAGCTGTGGATCTCAAGGGAACCGGCACTGATATTCAGCTCATCCTGTACCTTCACGCCCTTGTAGGAAGTGGTGGAGGCACCAGATGCCGTATAACCGCTGTAAGCTCCTGTATAGATCAGAACCACAGGGGTATTGCCTTCTTCATCGGCTTCCATGGTGAAGCTGTGCGCCGCCTGGAAGGCATCACCTGCCGCGTAGACCGTGATGCTGCCGCCGGTCAGCAGGATATCACCGCGTGTCTCGCCGTTCTTGTTCGCGTCGGTGTTTTCGGTCTCCACCCCGTCGCCATTTGTGGAGATGGCCACCACCGCTCCGCTCTTTACGGTCACGGAATCGCCGCCCTTGATGGCGTTGTTATACGCGGTGACCTTCAGAGACAGCTTCTGGATGGTCAGATCCTTGGTGGTCTCCACACCGTTGTTATAGTCTGCGGTGACGACGAGGACGCCGCTTCCTTTCACCTTCAGATCGGTCTTCGCGTAGATGGCGCCGTTCCCGCCTCCGCTGCTCACCGTCTTGGTGCTGCGGGTATCCTTGATCACGTTTTCGGTATCGGCCTTCGCCGAGATCTCCACCTTGTCCGCATTCAGACACTTGATGGGAGAATCCTGATCATAGCTGATGGTCACGCCAGAAAGCTCCAGGACCACCTCATCGTCATCGCCCGCATCGACCAGGATCTGGCCGTTTAGCGCGCCGGAGAGCACGTAGGTTCCTGCCGCCGTGATGGTATAGATGCTGCCTGACTGAGTAAATGTTCCGTCCTCGCTCGTCAGGGAGAAGGCTCCCGTAGCCTCCGCCGCATGGATGGAATCATCCGTCACGGCATCCGCCGTGGCTGAGCTGTCAGATGCGGACGAGTTCTGATTCGTGTTTTGATCTGCAGTCTGAGCCGGGCTCTGTCCTCCCGTACTTTCCTGATCTGTAGAGCCGCCGCAGGCCGCAAGCGACATCATCAGAGCAAGACTTAATCCGATCGCCAAAGCTTTATTGAATAATCTTCCTGTCATGTCTTTTTCCTCCTTTATCTGAACAGATGCACCTTCTTCCTGCCTGTTTCCGGAAAGAAGGGGCGGCATTTCTGCCATCCGGAGCATCTGTGTTACTGCGTTTTTAGCATAAAAAAAGCCGGAACTCAATGGTTCCGGCGCAGTTCACAGAATTCTCATAAACCCGGACGCGGCCTGCGTCATCCGTTTCTCTTTTTTCCCTCCGACGCATTTTTTCGCATCGTGAAGCCTCTGCCGTCGACTTCGGAGACGTTGCCGACAATGACAAAAGCAGAGGGATCGATCTCCAGGACCGCCTGCTTAATGGCAAAGAATTCACGCGGCCTGACCACGGTCTGGATCTCAAAAGACTCTCCGCGTTTAAAGCCGCCCTCCACATGGATTAGGGTCGTACCGCGGTCAAAACGGGTCAGGATCGTCTCATTGATCTTTTCATATTCGGGGCTCAGGATCTCGATCTGGATCATGGATTTGCCCCGTGCGATGACGGTATCCACCAGCATGGAATAGCCGACGGCGATCAGTACGCCGCAGAGGATGCTCTGCTTGGAAGAATAAAAGGCCTGGGGCAGCATGGTCAGGATCTCGATCGCGTTCAGCGATTTGGACATGCTCACGCCCGCCTTGCGGTTTAAGAGGACCGCGATGGTATCCAGGCCGCCGGACGCCGCGCCTTCCTTCATGATGGTGCCGATGCCGATGCCGTAGCAGAGCGCCGCGCAGAGCGCATTCAGCGCCGGATCTTCCGTAAGCATCCCTACCCGTTCCTGCACCAGAGAAAGCAAATTAAAGCAAAGGGGATACATAATGGTGCAGGCAAGAGAATGCAGGGCAAATTCCTTCCCGAGGGCAAAAAAGCCGAAAACCAGGAAAACGGCACTTAAAGCGACAACAAGAACAGTGACAGGCACCTCAACAAAATGATTCAGCACCAGGGCAACACCGGTCATCCCGCCGGTAATAAAGCCCGCGGGGATCACAAAAAAGACGGAGCCTGATGCCTGCAGCAGGTTTCCGATAAAGATCCTGAATAAACGTCCGAATTCTTTCTTCATGCCTTTTCCTTACGCCGCTTCTGCGCTGTCTGTCCGGCAGAGGGTAAAAACGGGGGCGGCGTGAACCGTCCCCGTTTTGTTGTGTTATGCTGCTTCAGATCAGCACTTTTCCCAAACGGTGGCAACGCCCTGGCCGCCGCCGATGCAAAGCGTGGCAAGACCCTTCTTGGCATCTTCTCTCTTCATCATCTCGTGGATCAGAGTGACGATGATGCGGGCACCGGAAGCACCGACCGGGTGGCCGATGGCGATGGCGCCGCCGTTCACGTTGACCTTGCTCATGTC